>JBMCLZ010000001.1:0-24656 GCA_048615025.1 Candidatus Dojkabacteria bacterium
GGCGTATTTCACTCTCAGTCTTATGTCTTCGGCCCTACACCCAGAGAAATATATTTTATTAATTTTGGTGTAATTAAAATCCTCTAGTTTGGAATCCCATAACCAAGAGACATCCCGTCCATCTGCGACATTGTCGTTAATTAATATTATTAAATTGAAATTTTTTGGCAACTCGTTCAATAGATCGATTGTAAGATCAAAACCCACAGGGTTTTTTACAAGAAAGATTTTATAATTACTTGTACCCACTCGCATTAGCTCCCCTCTGCCAAATGCTGGTGTTGTGCTTTCAGCGCTTTCGTATACTTTATCCTTGGAGTAATCTTCGACTAGCTTTTTTGTAGCGGCAACTGCGTAGAGCAAAGGATAGGCGTTATAGATTCCAGGTAGCTGAAGATATACCTTTCGTTCGCTGGTAGTAACTACGGTTTCTAAATTGCTGCTTATAGAGACTTCTTCTGCGACTTCGCTAATGTATTCGCTTAAACTGTCTCTTAATTGTTTTCTGTCCTCATGTGCTTCGTACTCTATATGCTTATCGATTCCTGCAATTGAAACAAGAGAGAGCCTCTCAGAGAATGTTTTAATGCAGTCTAGTACGTGAGGATCGTCGTAGTTTGCAATTACTTCTGTCTTTGGCCAAGCTGCAATCGCGTCTTCTACATGCTTTTTTGTGCGACTTATTTCTCCGTATGCGTCTAACTGATCCCTAAAGAAATTAGTTACGATTGCAATATCTGCCTTTATTTCTTCTGTTATTCTTGGGTAAGTTGCTTCTTCCACTTCAAAAATCGCATAGTCTATGCGCTTGCTACTAAATAATGGAAGTTGCTTAACCAATTCTGAAATAAGCCCACGCTTAAGGTTTGCACCTTTACTATTTACAATAATCTTTTCATTGGCAGATGTCTGGTCCTGCAATACCCTTGCTAATAAAGTTTGTGTGGTTGTCTTTCCGTTGGTGCCTGTAACTACGACTAATTTTTTAATATAGCTGCTACGCACTTTTCTTAAAAAGTTTGGGTCGATTTTTTCGACAATTAGCCCGGGTAGAGCTGTTCCTTCAGATCCACGCAAACGAAGGATTGCGGTTATAAATTTACCAACTAGCAAAGATAGGAAAAGCCTCATCAGATTGAATACTTTTCTAATTTAATTACCAAGTCTCTACTGTATTTTACTGTTGTCTGAAACTTTTTCGGTTGGGTCTCGCTACCATAAAATACTACAAGCTTAACATTACCACCATGGTTGTCTGCTATTAACTGGCGTACTTGTTGTATTTCCTCGACATCCTGAACTTTGCATATGTCTATTTTAAGCTCATTCTTTGCTTCAACCGACTTTGCAGGATAAATATCTTCGACGATTAGGCTGAGTTTATCGTCTCGTTCATTTAGCTGCGCGAACACCAAAACAGCTTCACCTTCATTAAGTTTATCCTTAAGCTCCTCGTAGGCTTTTGGGAAAACTACAGCTTCAACCTGCCCCTCTTGGTCTTCTAAGGTAATTATTGCCATTGGCCTGCTTCCTGCCTTGGTTAATAAGTTTTTCTTTGCCGCAATCAATGCCAAAAACTTATACCTTTGGCCTTCCTTAAAACTTGTCTGGCTAATATTTGTTGCGGAGATTAGTTCACGAAGACTGAATATCTCTGGATTAAGTGTAATTTGGGAGTAGTAGTCGAGCGGGTGTGCAGTCACAAATGTGTTTAGAAGCTCCCTTTCCCAAGCGATTTTTTGCTTGTCGTCTATATCGTCGAGTTCAGGAAGTTTTGTTTTGTCGAAAACCCCTCTCTTACCTTCACCTTTATCATCACTATCACCCCCAAATAGAGTGTTTTGCCCAATAGCTTCGTGGGCAAAAGACTTGGCTGCTTTTTCGTAAGCAGTTTCCAATATTGCTATAAGCTGGTTTCTCTGGGCAAAAAGGTCGAACGCTCCAATCTTTATAAGACACTCGATAGCTTTTTTGGTAAACTTATACCCGATCGTACGCTTAAGAAAGTCGTCGAAATCTTCGTAGTTTCCATTTTCTTTGCGCTCTTTCAGTAACTGGTGAATCATTTTATCACCCACATTCTTAACAGCACCTAAGCCAAAGCGAATGTATCCTCCTTTTTCGATTGTGAAGTAGGAGTCAGACTTATTAATATCTGGAGGTAGTATTGTGAAATTCATTTTTCTTGCTTCACTCATATCGATGGCAATCCTGTCGGGATCGTTAATATCTGAGTGCATCAGACCTGTCATAAATTCTATGGGGTAGTTGGCTTTAAGATATGCGCACCAATAGGCGACCAAAGCATAGCTTGCACCATGAGCTTTGTTGAACCCATAGTCTGCAAAAGGCAGCAGGTACTCCCAAATTTTATCTGCAATATCCTGGTCGTAGCCTTTTGCCATCACCCCCTTTTTGAACCTTGGCTCCTCTTCGTTCATGATTTTGATTTTCTTTTTTCCCATGGCGCGTCTTAGTAAATCTGCGTGTCCCATACTGTAACCAGCGATGTCTACTGAAATTTTGATCACTTGCTCCTGATAAATTGCAAAACCATATGTTTTTTCTAATATTGATTTCATCTCTGGGATCAGATATTCTGGCTCTTTTCTCCCATGGCGACACTCGATATAGTCCGGGATGTATTTCATTGGCCCAGGCCTGTATGCAGAGACCATAAAACATAGATCTTCTAGGTTTTCTGGCTGCAGTTCTTTTAGATACTTTTGCATCGGTGGCGATTCAAACTGGAACACTCCGATAGTTTCACCCCTCCCAAATAGCGCAAATGTTTTTTCGTCGTCTAGTGGAATTTGTTTAGTGTCTATTCTAACTCCGTGGTACTTTTCGATTAGTTCAATCGTGTTTTTTATGATTGTAAGGTTTCTCAAGCCCAGAAAGTCGAATTTCATTAAGCCTAATTCTTCTATCCAAACTCCTTCTGCTTGAGTAATCACCTTCTCAGAGTTTTTCTTACTAGTTTCATATTGTACAGAAACATAATTAGTTATTTCTTCTGGGGTGATTAGGTATCCGCAAGCATGCGTAGAGACGTGTCGTGCCATCCCCTCGATTTTCACAACGGTGTCTTTTAGTTTTTGCAGCTCTGGTGAAGAGTTTACCAGAGTTGCAAATTCTGGGTCGTCTTGCATCATCTTCGATATCGGTTTAACTTTCCCAAAAATTACGTGAACCATTTTCGAAAGCTTATCTGCTAGCTTTAGATCTATACCCATGACGCGCGCCACGTCTCTGATTGCAGCTTTTGTTTTCATTCTTCCTATTGCACAGATAGCAGCGACATTCTCTCGACCATACTTCTCTTCTACATAAGCAATAACCTCGTCTCTTCTATCGTCTTGGAAGTCCATGTCGATATCAGGCGGGCTAGGTCGCTCTGGATTTAGAAAGCGCTCGAAGTATAACTCCCAGCCAAGCGGTTCAACATTAATAATATCTAGACAATAAGCCACAACACTCCCTGCAACAGAGCCTCGAACACCTACAACAATGCCTTGAGATCTTGCCCACTTTATAATATCTGAAACAACCAAAAAGTAGTCGTCATATCCTTTTTCGTGAATCACATCCAGTTCGTACTCAATTCTCTCTTCCAACTTCTTGTCGACATCGTCGTACATGCTTTTTGCGCCTTCGTAAACTTGTTTTTTTAGCAGTTCCTGTGCACTTTTCCCTTTCTCGTCTGCTTTTGTGGCAATATAATGAGGCTGCACTCGGTCGTAACTAATATCGAACTGTTCGATTTTTTCGTTAATTTCGTTGGTCAGATCTAATACCTCAGGAATGTCTTGAAAATGTGCTTTCATTTCCTCTGGGGTTTTTACATAAGTGTCGAGGTATCCGATGCGGTGCTTCGGGTCGGTTAGTTCCCGACCATCTTTAATTGCCAGTATGACTTCCTGTGTAAGCTTATCTTCCTGATTAAGATAGTGTGCGTCTGTGGTTGTAATTAGCTTAATCCCACGCTCTGCAGACAGTTCTCTAAGCCTTTTGTTAACCTTCATTTGCCTCTTCATCGTGTCTATATGCTCCGCAATCACTCCCTTACCAAACTCTTCTTTCCACTCATCGCTATTATGAAACCCATTTCGTTGTATTTCTAGATAGAAGTCATCCCCATACGTGTCTAAGAAAAACTGGAGCCATTCTTCCATCTTCTCTGGCTCATCTCTGAGTATGTGCCTGGAAAGAGGACCTGCAAGACAAGCAGAAGTTGCAATTAGACCTTCCGAGTATTTTTTTAGAGTCTCTTTATCTACTCTAGGTTTATAGTACATTCCTTCTAGCTGCCCGACCGAAACAAGTTTGTTCAGGTTGCGGTAGCCAATGGCATTCTTGGCAAGGACAAGCAAATGATAATACTTTATTCCATCTACAGGTTGTCTTATTGTTCTTTTGTCTGGAGCAAGATATAGCTCACAACCTAAAATTGGCTTAATTCCAAAATCTTTCGCAGTGATCCAAAACTCACTAGCGCCATACATCACTCCGTGGTCGGTAATTGCAACTGCTTCCATGCCAGTTTCTTTAACCTTTTCCATAAGAGGAACCGAGCGATTAAGCCCGTCTAGCAAGGAATATTCAGTGTGTAGATGCAGATGTGTAAAGCTCATAAACCATTATAGTACCTCTCCATTCTTTCGGAGTGATACGGATAGTTTACAATTCCATAAGCTTTAGCTAAGGCAGTAAAATTTGTGCCATAAACATTAGTATAATCCCGGGCAATTTTCGGTATGATATCTCTAAAAGCTGCTTCAAAACCAGAATATTGCACGCCGTTTAGGTATCCAAAGCAGTTATGTCTCTTATACGGGACTGCACAAAATCCAGACTCTACTCCCATAATTGCTACAATTGCTTTGTAGTCTGTATTGGAAGCTTCTGAGATCTCAATTATTAATGAAGCGTAGTAATCTGTCGCTACAGGTGATCCTTGATTTCTTAAATAAGACACCAGTTTATCCCTCTTTTCTTTTTTCTCCCTTGCTTTTGTAACTTCCTGCTCTAGGTTTCTGTAAAACTTGTCTATTTCGGCTTGTTTTTCACTCACTTTCTGCTCAATTGATGCAGTAGTAATGGTTACTTCAGAATCAATTCCTAAAACATTGCCATAAGACTCTTGAGATGGCTCTAGCCTGATTCTTATTTCGCTTTCTTTTTGTTTTTGCGGGACTTCAGCAGCAATTATTAACTCCGTGGGAAGGAGGTAAAGACTAGTTATGGCAATAGCCACCAGACTAGCTATCTGCTTTATCTTTTGATTCATCGACCTCTTCACTATCGGTTTCAGTCTTCCTAATATCTGTTTGATTTTCATTATACAGCTCTTTTTCTTCTTCGGTTAGTAAACCCTCCTCGTATTCTGGTGCATCTTTTTTATTAGTTTCTACCTGTTTTTCTGCCACAGTTTTCTTCTTTCTTTTTTTGTAGTAGAAATATGCTCCGACACTAGCTGTTGATGATATGCCTAAAAGAATCACGATAATAAGCACAATAGTAAATGCATTTGAAGCCGAGTTATCTGAAGGTGCATCGTAGTCTATAGTTACATTATCTGTTGTAGTCTCACCGTTTGCTAAGCTTACTGTAAGGCGTAACTGGTTATCCCCTTCCTCTAGAGTTACGGTGTCCCTAACCACCCCATCTTCGTCTGGTGTAGAGCCAAAATCTATAACTTCACCACCATTCCTTAGCTCAATTTCAGCGTCTAAGTTGTCAACTCTAACTTCCAGCTCAATCTCGCTTTGTTTTATAGTGATTTCTGGGGTAACACTACCCTCTTCATTACTTTCGAATAAGTAGTTACTTTTGTCCTCAGGATCGATTACAAGTAATTTCGCCCTTGGGACTAATGAATAGTTCGAAAATCCTGGCACTGAAAAGCTAAGTACGTTGTCTTCGTAGTTTATTGTCTCTGGGCTAAAGGTTTCTCCTTCTCTTTCTATGAGTGCAATTTCTGCAAAATCTGCTTCAGTATCTGCAACATCTGTTTCAGTCTCTGGCATCTCTTCTGCAAACTGGAACCCCTCTGCGAGGCGAATGCCGCTCATTTCTATTCTCGCAGGAGCATCAAATTTATCTAGCTCAGATGTATCGAAACTAACTTCACCTCTGGTTTCTAAGTCGATAAATTGCCCTATATTAGTAATATTCTCGTATTCTTCGAAGTTTTCTAGATTCAACCCTTGGGTATAAACAATCCTATTTACTCCTGGGTTATCGAAGGTGAAATTTTGCACATTAGACAGCTGTTCTGGTGAAAGCTGCGAGATGATTGTAGTCGTACTACCAATTTTCGTGAGCTTATCTGGGAACTCGATAGACCTTATCGCCTCTAGATTCTCATCTACATCTGGAGGTCTTAGCTGTAGTTGGAAAACAACACTCTCCTGTTGATTACTTTCGCTTAGTTCGACTAGCCTACTCGAATTCACTCCAACAATTTCGTATTCGCTATTGCTTGAAAGTTTTAAAGTTACAGTAAACTGGCCTTCGTTTAAATCATCAAAAACTACTACTTCACCTTGTTCAGAAACAATAGCTTGTGGATTGCTATCCCCACCAATCTCAAATGTGATCCCACCAATTATTTCCCCTCCAAATTCTGCACTAGCTCTTATTTCGTACTGCTCAGTAGTTGCCTGCTCTTCCTCCTCTTCCTGAACTCCGTTTTGCGAAAGTACTGGGGAGATCGTAATTAGAAATAGAAAAGTAAGCAAGAGTGTGAATATTTTCTTCATTAATCTAGTTTAATATTTTTACTAATATTCAATATAATACCAATTCCAACGGAACATGCAATAAACGAACTCCCCCCGTAGCTCATTAGCGGGAGCGTAATTCCTGTAAGTGGAATCAGACCCACATTCACTCCAATATGCACGAGAGATTGGAAAAATATCCAGGCAGTGATTCCAACTAGAATTAGGTATTGATTCTTATTATCTGCAAATGATGCAATTTTTAGTGTTCTTGTGCTTAGGACAAAGTAGGCTGAAACGACTGCTAGGGAACCGATTAGACCGAACTCTTCTGCGATAACGGCAAAGATAGTGTCTGTAAAAGCTGTCTCCTGTAGGTAGAAGTATTTTTGTCTTGATTGCCCGAATCCGTAGCCATCGAGACCACCACTACCCACAGCTGTAAGGATTTGTGTTACCTGATAACCAGAACTAAGCGGGTTCTCTGTAGTTCCAGTTTCTAAAATCTGAAGATAGTTTTCTATACGTTCCATCCGGTAGCCCTCGCTCATTGTAAAAACCGCTCCCAAGAGTGTTGCTAGGAGAACCATTGCCACAAGAGTTATGTGATTATACTTATGATGATCTCCCATAAACATCATTACCAGAGTAATAACGGCAATAACTCCTGTAGCTGCTAAGTCTCCACCGACTAGAATTAGCACCATAAGCGGGAGTGCTATAACACCTGCGGGAATTAGCCTCTTTTCTAAGTAATCTTGGTATTTTTTGTATTCGATAGTTTTCGAAAGCAGTCCTGCAAGATAAAGAACTAGCACAGGCTTAGCGATCTCAGATGGTTGCAGGCTAAAAGGTCCAATAAGTATCCATTGTTTTGTTCCATTAATCTCCCCAGGTAAGAGCAAGACAATTACGAGCAAGGCAATTGCCACTCCGAGACCAGGAATTGCAAGTGAGTTTATTATCTTGATCGGCATTCTGTAGAATATATAGCCAAGTAATCCGCCTAGTAGGATCCAAATACCTTGCATAATAAAGAAATGAAATGCATTTCCGTCGTGCAGAATGGTTCCATCTCTTTGGCTAGCAACGTAAAACGAACCAGAGTAGATCATAATCCAGCCAAAAAAAGTAAGTATAAGAGCAGTAAATAGAACGATCTTGTCTGGGCCGTAGTTTTGGGATGATTCTCTTTTACTGCTTTTTCTTTCTCCTTTGCTCGCTATCTTAAAGCTGTCAAGCAGGCTCTTGAGACGAGCTTGCTTCCTCTTTTTCTGATGCTGCTTCGCTCTAGTGTTGCTCAATGCAAAATTAGAAGACGATTTTTGTTTCTTCTTACCCTTTCTTCCCATAGACAGTACAAATTTATAACATTCTAGCAGCTAGTTTTTCTATGAGGCGGTATGATGTATAATTCTTCTTAGTTGATTGAATCAGTCTTGGCGGGCAGTTAGCTCAATTGGTAGAGCACTCGGCTTACATCCGAGCGGTTATAGGTTCAAGTCCTATACTGCCCATTCTCCTAGAATCGTTTATTTTGTTGTAAAGATGACAGAATCTTAGTATATTAATACTTCCTAGCTAATTTGTTAGCTAATTAGCATATCTGTACGAACAGCTGAGGCTGTATCTACTGCAACCCATCTCATCCATACGGAACTAAATACTCTCGGGGAAAAATACAAACTACCAACAATAGATGATCTAGATGCTAGGATCCAATCTTACAAATCATACCTCCCAGAAATATCTGACCCAGCTAAGAAAGAATTGGTAGATAAAGCTCTGGCAATCGCGATAACAGTTCACAATGGTAAGGTAAGGCGTGTGAGCGGTGCTCCAGTATTTGAGGAGCATATTATGGCAGTGGCAAATCTTTCGCACCAGATTGCACTTTCGAAATGTGAGGCTGGGGCAGAAATCGATCCAGTAGATGCTCTTGTTGCCGGGTTGCTACACGATTGTGTCGAGGACTACGCTTGGCAGCTTGGTGATCATGATGCAAGGAAAGAAGCGATGCAATCGATGTTTAAGCTCATCCAAGAACTCTTTCCAGAAGAAATCTCACGATCTGTTTACTGGCTCACAGTAAATCTTTGTGATAACCAGCAGTTATATTACCCTCCCTGGCTAGATGGATACCAGAAAACAATATTGGAGACAGAAATGTGGAAGATAAAATTGCCAATTGCCTCTGAGCTCAGCAAGGTTGTAAAGCTAGCAGATCTAGCACTTAACACTCATGATATGAAGGTTGCTCCAGATGGTTCCCAGGTCAACGGACCGCTTCAGCTAAAGATAGCTCAACGAATGCAGATTGTCAGGATTATTTGCAATGTACACTATCAGGTTGCTCAATATGTGATGGACAATCTTATGGGCATAAATGAAGAGAGTCTAATAATTCTGTCTCTCAGTGAGCAAAACACTGTCTTGCAACAGATCATGAGAATAAATTCACATAAAACAGATAGAGACCACGGGTCACCTGTGATCACACCGCCTGGACATTTCGCTGGGGTTGTTTCTCTTCAAACTCAAGTGCAAGGGAGTTGATGCAGTATCTTTGCCCTGTAGGTTGGGGACCGTCGTTGAACACATGCCCAAGGTGCGAGTCGCAATTTGCGCACCGTACTTCAATTCGTTTCATGCTAAGGGAGTTGTCTTCTAGAAGCTTTATTTTCTTAGAATCGACTGCTTCATAAAAAGATGGCCAGCCAGAGCTAGATTCGAATTTTGTTTCTGAAGAAAACAGCTCATTCCCACAAGCTGCGCACTTATACATGCCGCTTTGCTTGTTGTTGAGCAACTCTCCAGAAAAAGCGGGCTCTGTGCCCGCTTCCCTTAAAATCTTGTAACGCTCAGGAGATAGTTTCTCCTTCCATTCATTTTCCTCCATCTACTCTACAAACGTTCCAACAACTGGAATACCATCAAAGATATCGTCGGTATGAGGAGAATCTATGTTTGTAATATCTTGCCCACCGTCTACTCCCTTGTGGTTACATCCTTCCCAAGCTTGCTGGTCGCTTACATCGTATACTGTTCCTCTATAAGCTACATAGCAGTTTTCGTCTGAGCTATATCTTTCCAGCTGAGCAAGAGTAAATTCACTGCTAGTTTCTGAGTTACTCGTTTCTTCTAACTTGTATGGGATGAGTCTTGCGAAATCATCCCCATGTCCTTCTGCGAAAGTTTCACTCATGTCGTCACCACAATCGAAGATATCCCCACCTGGGTGCTGGTCTCTAAGTGGCTGGACGTCGTACTTTTCGCCATTCACAGTAATAATACAAGTCTGGGCAAGCTCGCCAGTATCCAATTCACTCAACTGAGATGTTTCTGCAGCACTTGAATCTGACTGCGAATTAGCAGCACTCGAGCTGTTATCAGACTCTTCGTCGTCGCCAAGCAGCACAACGGCTGCTGCTACTGAGCTAATCAGTAAAATAAGAACAATCACCCCAATTCCAACATAAAATGATATTTTCGTAGATTTTGGTTCACTAGTATTTGATGCTGGATTCATTTTATTAATCAAAAAAATTATATTAAGCTTAAGTAGTTAAATATATTATAGATTTGGATTCATGAGAAGGAAGTTGTCGCTGTTTGCAATCTTTGCTTGTCTTGTTATTACCTTTAACCTATTCGTTATCGCAGCTCCCAATATCGACTTCTACATAGAGGAGTACACACTTGCCATTGCCAAACTTACAGGTCTTTGGGGGTTCGTGTTGCTTGGGATCACGTTCTTTTTGTCTGGCAGGTGGGCAGTTGTCGACTATGCTTTCGAGGGGCAAGATCAGTCGTATAAGTGGCATCATAACCTTGGGCGTTTTGCACTAGCGGTGACGCTCCTGCACCCCATTTTCCTGATCTACCGGGCTATCCCAAACTCCGATAGAGTCTTAGAGCTTCTGCTTCCAGTTGGCTCTTTAGATGTTTCGTTTGGGATACTGGCACTCTACGGATTCATTTTCCTCATAACCCTAACAGTTTTAGTCTCCCTCCCCTACCGTCTCTGGAAGGCAACGCATATTTTTATGAGCTTCCCACTGCTGCTTGCAGGTCTTCATATATTTTTTGTAGATGGGATTGTGCGTCAGGACGCGGTTCTTTTTGCCTGGATGGCTTTCTTTTTTGCCTTGGGGATTTTTTCTCAGATTTTTAGAAGGTTGATCTACCCATTCCTTTACTCTCGCACTTACAAAGTGAAAACTATCGAGCACATAGAAAAAGGCGTTATCTGGGATATTTGGCTAGAAGCAACTGGCAGGGTGCATGTATTCGCTCCAGGCCAGTATTTTTTTGCAAAGTTCTATAGCAAGGGTCTTAAGCAAGACGAGCATCCGTTTAGTGTTGCTAATTTCGACGCTAGTGGGAAGGTTGTACGGCTTGGGATTAAAAACCTAGGTGATTTTACCTCTAAGCTTAGCTCATTAAGTATTGGTGATTATGTAGAATTGATGGGCCCACACGGTGGTTTTGGAGATGCTTATCTAGAAAACCTTTTACGAGTTGAGCAAGGTAATGCGTCTTCTGAGCAAAAACATATGGTTCTTATCGGTGGTGGGATTGGTGTTACTCCGATTCTTTCTCTCTTAGACCATGCGAAGCAGAATGCTGTGCAAGCCCCCATTACTGTGTATTACTCTACAGTTAAAGCAGAGGAAGCTGTCTATGAGAAAGAGATCAAAGAAGCAATTTCTGCTCTTCCAAATGCAAGTTACATCCCCTTCCCTGAAGAGACAAAAGGCTTCTTAAGCGCAGAGCAAATCTTAGAAGACACAAAGGCAGATCCAAAAGACATTCTCGCCTTCATCTGCGGCCCCCCTGGAATGATGAGCGCGCTAAGGTCCCAGCTACTAGCCAAAGGCACCCCCTCAGCTCAGATCATCAGCGAGGATTTTGGGTTTAAGTAGGGTACTTATCTTTTCTTGTTTTAGGTCTAGCTGGCTATGATTTTCGGCAACTATCGTGACTTGTGCTAGTTTAGGAAATCCAAGTTCTGGAGGACCAACTATATCGCCTTCTCTTGCAAAAGGCTTTATTTCTTCAATCCCTTCAAGGTTATCTGTTGCTCTGGTAAATGCAGTAAACTTACCTAGCTCATCTGCGTAGATATAGAATACCCGGACAAACCTCTTAGGCATATTTTCTCTACTTTTGAGATTACTACCACTAATGGTGTTAACAATCCCTGTGATGTAATCAAATCCATAAGCATATTTATATAGAGTTTGCCTGAATCCTCCCATTCGTGGGTTTATCTCTATTACTCCAATTTTCTCATGCTCTTTATCATATTTAATTTCTATGTGTAATACACACATTTTTAGCTGAAACTCCTGTATTAGTTTTTCCACACTTTCTCTAATGTGCGCGACTGTTTGTTTGTCTGAACTAACTGGAGTTTGTGAAAAGTCTATAGCTAAGGAGCTTGCAATGGTTTTCTGCTCTACTAGTGGGTATAGTTTAATTTTCCCCTCCCAGTCGACTATGGCGTCGATTGAAAACTGTTTTCCTTGAATATAATCTTCTACTAGCCATTCCGAGCTAGTCAGATTCGCATTCTGCTTTATCTCTCTAACTGTTTTTCTTAGAGTGTCTATACTATCAATTAGAAATACTCCCTTACTCCCACTTTGATTACTTGGTTTTAAAATGAATGGCAGATCAAACTTATGTGAGATTCTTTCTAGCTCAGCTAAATTACTAATTGCTTCACTTTTGGTAATAAAATCACTATTTATCTCAGACAAGTGACCTCTAAGAGAAACCTTGTCCTTAAAAGGGGTTAATTTTTGCAATACATTTTTTGCCGGCCTTAGTGAGTATTTTTCAGCTATCTCTATCGAAGTTCTAAGATATTTCTCTTCTCTAGGTATGATTAGGCACGAGTTGGCATTAATCTCCTCAAAGAATTTTTCCAGGTTTTCTTGCTTGATAGTCAGCTCGGCTAGAGAAATGGCTTCGTATATATTTGCGGGAAAGTCAATTCTATCGAGTTTTTTGCTAGAACTTTTGTTGCTTTTATCGACGATTATATTTACTTTTATTCCTCGCTTAGCAATTTCTCTTGCTAACTCCAGCTGGAAGTTCCCAATAAATAGTACGTGTTCAATTTTCATGCTCAGAAGAGTAATTTTGCCGGGTTAGTTTGTGTAAGCTTAGTATAAGCGTTAAACTGCGGGCTTCTGTTGTATTCAATCAGATACAAACTGCCAGAAGTTGTTTTAGCAATATCTAGCCCGATCATTTCGTAGTTAATCCCGCTCTCTTCAGCAAGTTTTGTAAGCACCATAGTAAATTGCTTGAGTTCTGAGGAAACTTCAGTTGCATCAGTAACTGCTAGTTTATTATATTCTGCTTTACTTCTTTTTATCCCAGCCAGAGGGAGTACGTTACCGGCAACTATCATAACTCTATATTCAGTCTGGATATCTAATTTGTCTTGAATGATGTACCCACTCTCCGAGTGCGGTAGCTTCTCAGAACTAAAGTATATGCCTTTAGATCTCGAACTAATTCTCTCTTTAATTAGTTCCGACCCATTAATCGGTTCCCCTTCTTCTTGGTCGTAAATAGTTGTCTTTGGCATGTAATCCCGAAAAACTTGATATTGCCTCCACTTGTCTTCAAAAAATATATCCTCGGTTTTCTCTAAGTTGTCTATCACCTTGATATTTTTGCTAGCACTCAATTTTTGGAATATCTTCTCTATCGTTGTCCTCACTTCTTCTAGCGGTCTCCCTGTGTTGAAAGGGTCTCTTAGATAGAGAACATCATCGTCATCTATCTCGTGTTCTTGCTCGCCGAAATAACTTAACTTGAACTCATGGTTTTCTCTGATTGCTTTCTCAAGCAGACCTATAGATAGATCTTCTTCTGTTGTAATTACATGGATCTTACTCATAATAAATCATATTCAATTAGTTTTAATTCATTAATACCAAACTTACCAGTCATCAGATCCTCAATGCTATGTTTTTCTAGTAGTTTATTCACAATTGCAAAACCGATCTTGTATGCAGATCCCTTTGGGTATGCTCCAGGCAATCGCCCATCTATGAAGCCTCTTTTCACTCTCATTGTTGTAATGAATAATTCATTAGGGCTAGTGTGGGGGTATTGCCCCCCCAAAAGATGAAATGTTTCGAGGAAAGAGTGCTTTTTTGCAGTTATGACTGCTAAGTGCCTTGATCTATATCTATCCCAGACTTCTTTACTTAGCAGACCTTCCTTCCATTCTGAGTATACTGCTAGTCCCTCTTCCAAGAGAATATAGTCTGGTAGGATTGCATTTTTGATTAATGGATTGTTGGAGTAATTTGCCTTTACGCTTCTTAATACATGTGTCCCGATTTCGTGGACAAGTAGCCTTCTAAATTGCAGCTCTGTTCTTTTTACTTCAATTCCTACTTGAATGGCCTTGTTGTCTTGCGATACAAAGATGTTGTAGGGCCTTTTATCTGATATGTCTGCCTTCCACCCCTCAAATCTATCATCATTTCTCAAAGCTTGATTAAATCTATCCTTAAGTTGCTGGGCATTTAGCATTGGGGAGTTTATGTGTTTCTCAGAGGGGAGTTCGCTTAGATCCGGAAAGTATTTCTCTAATTCTTCTACAACATCTTCTGAGTAATCCCATCTGTAGTTAGCATCCATGATCTCCTGTGTTAGTTGCCCCGTACCATAAGTTTGGGAAAGTTTATAGCGTGATTTTGTTGTATCCAGAAGATCTATGAAATAACTCTCTAGATCTTCTGGCAAGTTTACATATTCTTAACATGTCAGATATTTCTTCCGAAAGGTCGTAGATAGCTTGTTTTTGTGTCTCTGTTATACTTTTAGTCAATGAAGAATTATATCGAATTTTCGCAGATTAAGGCAGCGATTGCAGAATACGAGAAGTTAGAAGAGCTTAAGCAGTTCGAAAAGGTTATTGCTGTTACAAGAGGTGGGCTAGTTGTGGCTGGGGTATTGTCGCAACATTTAGAAACTCGCTGGTACGATGCGGCTTGTGTGAAAAGCTATAGGGGGGCAGACGATCAGGGAGAGTTGGAAATAATCAGAGCAAACCCCACCGAAGAGAGAGTTTTGTTGGTTGAAGATGTTGTCGATACAGGCGAGACGATCCAATCTCTAAAAAAAATATATCCGAATTCGGCCGTATTTGCCCTGCATGTTAAAAAGGATAAATCAAAATTTATTCCTGACTTTTACCTATGGGAGGCAGCAGCAGATGAATGGCTTGTTTACCCATGGGAGCTAGAGTAGAATTACCTATGAAGTTTATTATATTTCGCCATGGACAGCGCGATAAACTACCAGGTACAGATTTCGAGATGGTACATTACCAGATTGGGCTAACAGAGCAGGGGATTGGGGAAATCGAACTATTGGCAGAGGAGTTGAAGGCAAAATACAGGTTGAATTCAGAAAACACCCTTCTCTATTCTTCCCCAATGCCTAGAGCCGTGCAAAGTGCGGAGATCGTTAGGCAAAGATTAGGGCTTGCGAGGTTTTATCTTTCCAAGTCTTTCGAAGAAACATATATTGTGCGCGATTACTCAGGCAGTATCGAGGAGAATATCGCCTTGGAGCATTATTACTACTCTCACCCAGACGAAGTCGATGAGCATTCAGGCTTTTCGTACAATATGCTTGTAGATCGCGTCTTTGCGCAGTTAAGAGAGATCGCCGAGCAAGAGATCGAAAATGTCCTTGTTTCTGCGCACGGCGGGGTTGTTCGGCATAGCGCGTTTAGAGTAAACCCGGAGATAAAGCCAGAAGTACACCCACCAACCTGGGACGACATCCCCACAGGAGCATATTCTGTGTTTAACTACGACAAGACTACAGATAACTTCACTCTCGAGGAGCATGCAATCAAGCCAGGGTAGGAAGGGAGCTGATAAGCTTAGGGTGCTAATGATTAACTACGAATTTCCTCCCGTTGGTGGGGGCGCAGGGAACGCATGCTACTACATGCTACGAGAGTATGCTCGGTATAAGAATCTAGAGATAGATCTTGTTACATTTTCGCCAGAGAACAGAGGTTACGTGGAAAATTTTTCAGACAATATCCGTGTGTTTTATGTAAAGGCTGGGGAGAAAAAGAATCTTCACTATTGGACCAATACCGAAATGTTACGTTGGCTTTTTGCTAGTTTAATTTTCACTAGAAAACATCTGAAAAGCAAGAGATACGATCTTATGCACTGTTGGTCTGGCTGGCCTGTAGGAGTTATTGGGCTTATACACCTTAAGAGCATGCCATATTTAGTTGCACTTCGTGGCAGTGATATTCCGGGTTATAGCCCTAGGACGAAGGCTCTAGATTGGCTTCTACTTAGATGGATTGCAAAGGTCGTTTGGGCAAGGGCTGCAGTGGTTACTGTTTTAAGTAAGGACTCTGCCAAGCTAGCTAAGAATACCAATTCGCATATAAATTTCGAAGTGATTTACAACGGAATAGATACAACAGAATTCTACCCAGCGGAGTCGCCATTTGTCGGAGACAAGTTGCGAATGCTATTTGTGGGTAGGTTGATCCCTAGAAAAGGAATTAGGGAGCTAGTCAGAGCATGTCAAGACTTAAAGGGGAACTTTGAGTTAAGCGTGATTGGTGCAGGTAAGCTGGAAGAAGAGATTAGTCAATTGGTAATTGATTTAAAAATGGCAGACAAAATTAAGCTTCTAGGCAGAATATCTCATGAAAAATTACCTGAAATATACCGCCAGCACGACGTTTTTGTAATGCCTTCTCACAACGAGGCACTTGGTAATGTTACTCAGGAGGCGATTGCATCGGGGCTTGCTCTGGTCACCACAGATACAGGAGCCGCAGAGCTGTTAGATGGGAACGGAGTAATTATTGAGAAAGAAGATGTCCCTGATCTAGCTTCAAAACTTCAGGAGTTAGTAGATGACCACGAGTTGGTTAGTAAGTATAAACAGAAGTCTGCTAAATTGGGAAGGGAAATGCTATGGCATAAGTGTTGTAGTGAATACTACGAACAGTATCTTAAGATTATAAATAAATGAATGTTTTAGTAATTTAATGAGCAATCGAAGGAACATGTTTGAAACTCAAGTAGAAAAAGAGCACTATTTTAACGCAAAATACGATAAGCTTGAACGTTTTATTTCTTACTATTATCAGGCTCAAACAGCCATAAGTACTAATCCTAAAACTATACTAGAGATTGGAGTTGGAAATAAAACTGTAACAAACTACCTAAAGCAGTTTGGCTACAGAGTTACAACAGCAGATTTCGACGAAAGTCTTGGAGTAGATTATGTTGCTGATGTGAGGGAATTGCCAATGAATAACAAAGAGTTTGATACTACGCTTATTTTCGAAGTCTTGGAACACATTCCTTTCGAAGATTTAGACAAGGCACTCTCTGAGCTAGCACGTGTAAGTAAGAATTATGTTGTTGTTTCTTTCCCCCATTCCTGCATAAACCTCGAATTGGGTGCTAAGTTCTCACTCCAGTTCTGGAGCAAAAAGCATTTTGTTCCGATTCGGATACCTTATTTTTTTATTAAATCATCCGTAAAGCGGAATCATCAGCATTATTGGGAGATGGGGAGAATGGATCATTCAAAAAGAAAGGTGATGCGGAAGTTTAGGGAGTATTTCGAGGTAGAAAATACTTTTCATCCGCCTCTGAATCAAAATCATTTTTTTATGGTACTTAGACCAAAAGAGTGATGACAGTAGGATTGAAGAACCCGCTCAAGTCTAAGACTCTCAGGTTTATATTTAAACTGATAATCTCCTGCTCGTTACTTATCCATATATTCCGCGATTTCTCTTTGGATCTTTCTAAGCTCGAACTAACTATTTATGGATTATTCTTACTGGCGCTTGCTTTTCTGCTGAACTTAGCTAATGCGTATTTGTCTGCATTAAGACTAAAGGCGATTACTCCATACAATTTTTCAGTTTTCTATGCATTTAAGATCACGCTTATAGGGATATTTTTTAACAATTTTTTCCCGACAAACTTTGGAGGAGATATAATTAAGGCAGGGATATTTAAAGATAAAGCTGGTGATATGGCTCATGCGGCAGGATACATCTTCCTAGATAGGGTTATAGGTCTTAGCACACTACTACTTATTGCAGTCTTGGGTCTAAGCTATTTCGCATACCTTGGAGAGTATTTTCCTTTATTTGCATACTTAATTGTTGCACTTTTCCTTATTGCATTAACTGTACTATCTTTGTTGGTATACTTCTCCCCTAGTTTAGCTAAACTACTATCTAAATATCCCAAACTAATTAGTTTAGGCAGGTTAAGAAAAGTAATGCAAAAAAGTAATCTACCGCTCGCTCTTTTTTATGGGTTAATTTTCCAGCTAAATACTGGTTTTGTGATTTACATTCTTTCGTTATTTCTGGGGCTTAACATATCACTTCAATATTTCATTGTTTTGATTCCAGTCTCGAATTTGCTGCTTACTATTCCAATAACTTTTAACGGATTAGGGGTTCGTGATTATATATTTCTTAATTTTTTCGAGCCATTCGCTGGAGCTGGGAGCAATCTGCTATTGCTTGCACCGCTTAACTTCGCACTAAATCTGGCGAATGCAGTTTTTGGGGCGATTTTCTATCTGCTTAACAAGAAAGGGATCGAGTTAAGTCAGAAAGAAGTTAAAGTGTCAGATCTTCCTTAAGTGTGTAAAGCGGCTCGCGTCCTGAGGCGTAGTAGTTTTTAATTACTAGATCGATAATTATCCCAAAGATGAACAGCTGAGTGCCTGTTATTACTAGGAATACTGCCATCAGTGGCCAGATAGAGGTAGATAAGGAGACTAGACCTAAAATTCTAAGGATTGCGAGGGTAAATAGCATTACTGCGCCGAATAGGCCTAGAAAGACTCCAGTTACCCCAAATAGGTGCAGCGGTCTGTCGTAGTATTTTTTCCAGAACCAAATCTGCCACATGTCTACAAAACCACGAAACGCTTTACTCCAGTTGTATGAGCTTTTGCCGCTTGTTCTTGGTGCGTGCTCTATAACCATTTCTCCCACTTCGAAGCCACGCCACCTAAGAATTGCAACTAAGTAGCGGTGCATTTCTCCGCTCAGGTCTAGACCCTCGAAACACTCTCTGCGGTAAACTTTAAGAGTGCAGCCAAGATCGTGCACTCCTGGGTTTAGAACTTGTTTGCGCATCCAGCCACCAAACTTCGAAAGATTACGAATAATAACATTATCTTTCCTCTTTTTACGCCAGCCAGAAACAACGTCTAACCCTTCTTTTTCTAATTTTTCGACGAGTTTTGGGATTTCCTCTGGAGGGTTTTGTAGGTCTGAATCTATCGTAATTATAAGATCTCCCTTTGCTGCTTTGATGCCAGCATCGAGCGCAATAGACTGCGTAGTTCTGTATTGCATCATGGGAAGGCGCATTACTAGTACTCTGGCATTTTTTAGCTCTTTTAGTTTAGCCACCGTATTATCTTTAGAACGGTTTTCGACATAGATAATCTCGAAACTTTTCCCCATGTTTTTGAGAGTTTTAGTTAGCCTCTCGTGCAAAGTCACAATATTGCCCTCTTCGTTATGAACTGGAGTAACAACCGAGATGTCTATATTTGCCATACCCGAAGTATAGCAAATAATGTACAATTTCGTGATGAGTAAGAAAAATTGGTTTGTAGTAAGCTTGTTAGCTCTAATAATTATTTTAGCAGGTATAGTCCGTGCTTGGGGAATAGATATGAGCTCGATGCAGATGGACGAGTATTTTCATATCGCAACAGCACAATCGATTCTAGAAGGTCATGGTGGAGAGGTATTTCGTGAAGGTCATCCTAGAATATATATGAGAGCGTTTTTACTTACGCTAATTATCACGCCATTCCAGGCAGTCGCCCCTGAGTTTGCAGCAATTCCTTCTATTTTGTTTAGCCTTATTTCTATTGTTTTGATTTACCTAATCGGTAGCAAGTTCTCGAAATCTGTTGGGCTCATTGCAGCTTATGCGTTTGCTTTTTCTACACTAGCTGTAGCGATGGGCAGCTATATTCGTGGATACTCGCTATTTGTAATGATGCAACTTGCACTAGTTTACGCATTAATGCAAATCGATTGGAGCCTTAAGGGAAAATATTCTTACCCAGATAAGTGGTTTCGCGTAGCCACAATTCTCGCCTTACCTAGCCTATACTTTCTCGCAGATCCCAGAAGCACTTTTACAAGTACAATTGTAATTCTGCTTGCAGTCCCAGTATTTTTCGTTTGGCATAACCTAAGGTGTCTGAAATATGTCTTGCCAATATCTGCTGCTATTCTAGCGATCGGATTCGCAATTGTAGGTACTGTTGGGCGCCTTGGCGGACAAGAGCATGTTAATCTTTATCCAATTTATAACTCAGAATTCTTGGGCTATTTCTTTTCCGGCCTTCACACAATAGATATCCCCTGGATCTCGTTGCTGTTCACCCCATTTTTTCTTTTGGGGATAGCTACACTCTTAAGAAGCAAAGATCAATCTCTAAAGCTAATTAGTGTTGTTACATTTACATTTTTAGTTTTCTACGGATTTTACTTTAACCGATATTTCGAAGAGCGTTATATTTATTATCTGATTCCATTTGCCCTAATTACTTTCGCTGTTGGAGTGGAAAGTCTTGCAAAGAAAGTTGCTACTAATCGTTTAGCTACCGCTCTTATAATATTTCCAATCTTGATCCTAATGCTATTGCCTTTTTTTCCTAACCCAAGAGAGAACGCCACAGAAATCAAACAAGAGAAGATAGAATTTCAAGAACCGTTTTTTACAATTCAGAATTATAATTTAAAGGTAGATGAGCAGACAGCATTTATTACATCTCACCAGTTCGTGCTAGCCTACTATTTTGACCTCTTCAAGAGTGACCGGCTATATTCTTTCGACCAAAGGGTGCCCGATTTCAGCGCGGACAACAGAAAAGTGCTGCAAGAGTACGAACAGGGGTACGTCGTTGTTGAGCGAGCATGGAGGACTGATGCGGTTACAAAGGCTAATCCTGAGTTTAGTGGGGTGCAGTTGTGCGATATAGCCAGCGACTCGACCTATATTATTAAAGGTTGGGGAAGAAGTTGCGACTAATGCTAGAATTATCTATGGAAAAATTCAGAAAGAAAAAAATAGTTAATTTTCTCGCTGTAGTTTTGGTTATTGCGTTGGTGGCTGCGGTTGCGGGTTTTATTGTTGGCCAGCAGGCAGAAGGCGATACATCGGAAAAAGATTCGGTCCAAGAGCAGCAGCAAGATACTTTTACTTTGGTCGTAGAAGCTGAAGGGCAAAAAGATAGATACGAGATAAAAACTAGAGAGGGAGAGACTTTGCTGCTTGCAATGAGCAGGTACGCAGAGGAAAACGATCAGTTTAGTTACAAGACAGAAACGTTCAGTTTTGGTGAATTTATTACAGTTATTAATGAGATAGATGGTAGCGAAGAAAGCGGTAACTATTGGGCTATCTCTCTAGATTCTGAACCTGCGCAGGTAGGTGTTTCAGAGCTTGTTCCAGAAACCGGGCAGGAAATTAGCTTTGTGCTCACTTCATTAGAGTAGTTATGCAAAAATCTTACACAATCGATCTGGCAATATTTATTGGTCTATTGTTGTTAGTTTTGCTAACCCGCACAAGCTTACACATTGCTCCAAATGTAGAGTTTGTAACTGCAGCTTCAGTTTTTGCCGCATGGGTGATGCGTAATAAGAAAATCGCACTGGCTTTTCCAGTGGCTGCGATGTTTGTTTCCGACCTAGTTATCGGTAACAGCTACATTTTTCTTTTTACCTGGTCTGGTTTTTTATTTCCTGCCGTTCTTGCTTTGGCAAATTTCTCTAAGCAGGAAGAAACTGTTGGTAAGAAATACTTTAAGTTCCTAGGATCTGGTTTTGTTGGGGTTCTTCTATTCTACTTTTGGACCAACTTCGGAGTTGTATTGCTTGGAAATATGTATCCAAATAGCTTGGCAGGACTTATGCAAAGCTATGTAAACGCTCTTCCATTTTTAAGGAATCAGGTGTTGGGAAACATTTTTATTCTGCACATTTTTTTTGGTGCGTACCTAATTTTAGAAAATGTTAGTGAAAGATGGACGATCTTAAGCAAACTACACTCGCAGAGTACTTAAGAGAAATTATATATGGAGGTAACGACGGAATCGTTACTACTTTCGCCGTAGTAGCTGGGTTTAGTGGGGCTGCTTTAACAGGGAACGAGGTTGTGGAGCTTTCTTTCTTAACAGTACTGTTGTTCGGGCTCGCAAACTTATTTGCAGATGCACTTTCGATGGGACTAGGGAACCTACTTTCGATCCGCGCTGAGCGAGATGTCTATGCTTCTGCGAAAGAAGATCAGCTTAGGTTTATCGAGGAGCAAAAAGAGCGGGAGATCGAAAGGACAGTTGCTGCTTTGGAGGAAAGTGGGTTTAGTAACGAAGACTCGAAAAAAGTTGCAGAGATCTATAAGCACAACGACAACTACTGGGCGGAGTGGATTATGAACCATGCTTATGGGATTCCAAACTCTGAAGGGGTGAATCCTTACTTTACAGGGCTTGCTACTTTTTTGTCATTCTTAATCTTTGGAGCGATTCCACTTATTCCATTTGTGCTAGTTGGAGAAGACGCTGAGCTTGCGTTTATTTCCTCTAGTATTTCCACTTTGCTGGGCCTAGTGCTTTTAGGTGTTCTGCGCTGGAGAATAATCGGTGGAAAATTCTTGCGTAATGTTTTGGAAATAGTTCTTATAGGCGGGACTGCAGCTGTTGTCGCATTTCTGGTAGGATTCTTATTCCGCGGGTAATTAGTCACTTAGTAACGCAATTTTAAACTTTTGGTTACTTTTTCTTCTATGTACATAGAATATTAGTTGTGGTATCTATTTATAAATAATGAGCGAAGACTAGACTATAAGCTTGGCGAAGAGTCATTAGCTTATGCTGCAAGGTTTTGGGCGCGATATGAGACAGAAGGTAAGGAAGTCTTTACTGTTGCAATGCGCACAGACCCCGCTCTGTTATCTGCAGGGAAGCGCAATACAAATTCAGAAACTATAAATGGGGTGATCCAACGACTTAAAACACACTACCCTAATCTTCTATTGCTACTCGTCGGGGATAAACCTCCAGATGCAGAGAATTTTTTGGAGCAATAAGGGCTTTTGCCCAGGGCAAAAGCCACGGTCGTGGGTGAAGCAAGAGAAAACTCTCTCTCGATTAACTCCGGATATCACAGACATCTTACATTTTATAAATAATTTATGTATATTGAGCGAATGAAACAAATAGCTACAGATCCTAATAAAGTACCGTCTTTGCTAGACGTCGAAGATTTACAAGCAATGCTCGACTCCATGACGGGTGGCTGGCAATCTCACATTTTACTAGTCTCACTTAGTGAATTCGGGGAAGAGTATAAGGGCAGGATTGGAGTATTTAAACAACTAGGCTTCGGAAAGGGTTTATCTGGCGAAGAAGTTGCAGATATTCGCTCTTGCTACGAGCTTTACACTAGAGAGCTAGATAGAATCGGGTTCCCTTATAACTCTGCACTTAAGACGCAAGCAGTTGCAGTAAGAAATTTTTCTGAGGATCTTACTGGCAACCCCATAGAGTGGCATGTCCATATGTTAGAGGAATTTAAGGGACCTGGCAGAGATATCAAACACGAACTTCTACATTTTCGTGCAACTGAGAAAGAAGGATACCAAGATATTTTCCTGAAAAGGTACCGCGACCTACTTGCTCTGCTCTATTCTGTTCCTGTTCGCGAAGACGGCAGATTAGAAGTGGCGATAGACTTTAAGCCAGATAACTTCGTCTGCGAGCCAGAAACCGGCTCGATCTTGATGATCGACACCTACCCACCAAAGATATACGAAAAAGATGGTCTGTTACATCATTTCCCGAAACTAGACCCTAACTTCAGTAGAGAGTACATAACAGATCTATGCACAGATCTCGTCTGGATGAGTGCGCGTATGCGCAAGGAATTTAGCAAGATAGATAGCGAAATGCTTGGGCAGATGGACGAAGTTATGCGGAAGATAGTTGTAGATAGTGTTCCTGCAGGTAAAAGTAAACAAATTTTAGCCGCGCTGGATTCAGAGTTTAAAGACCTAGATATTTAACTTAACTAAATTAAGAACAATGCCTAACTGGGACAAAGTCAAAACTAAGAATAATTACAAGGCAGACGAGATTATCTCGTTGTTGCAAAAAGCGATCCGCCGAGGAGAGGAGGAGCTTGCTGTGTTTGCTGCATACGAAATGCTCATAACATCTGACGAGCTTGCAGATAAGTGTTGGCAGCGACTACGTGTGATTGCGACAGAAGATATTGGGCTTGCTAACCCAGATGTAGTTCCACAGGTAATGGCAGCTCACGACTCCTACAAATTGCTCCATCCTAAAGAAGATAAAAATCTTCATGCGATCTTTGCAACAGTTTTGCTTGCAAGAAGCCCTAAGAGTCGCTACATAGACGAGCTCTACAACAACCTAAAGCAAAAGGTGTCGGAAGAGAAATACAGAGTCGAGATCCCAGATTACGCTATCGATAAGCATACTGAAAAGGGGGAGGAACTCGGTCGAGGGCATAAACACTTTTGGGAGGTGGCAGCAAGACTTAAAAACGATATGAGCGAGCACGAAAAGGGGCATCTAGCTGAGATCCTAGCTCGCCTAGAAGACGAGAAGTAGAGCTTTAGTAGCCCCCATAAGGCGACATTGCGCTATGAAGTATAAGTAGTAGCGCAAAAATAGCTTACTGTAAGTGCCAATACTCTGTTTTTAGACCGCTATTACAGTTGTCCTTGTTCTCGCAGATAATTGCATATTTTGCCCCCGCTCCGTTACAAGGGAAAGCCCCCCTGTACCAAGAGCAGGCATTATCGTTTCCGTAAG
>JBMCLZ010000002.1:0-17518 GCA_048615025.1 Candidatus Dojkabacteria bacterium
TTCTTCTCCGTCAGGTACCTCCTGCTGAATGTCTAACATCGTTGCGTATTGGGCTATGTCATTAAAGACACGATCGAAAAACGCTTTATTCTTTTCATCTATACCCTCAAGATATTGGTTCAACTTACCCTTCTGCTCTTCGCTTAGCTGCGACTGAGCTTCGTCATAATATTTCTTGTTATATTCGTTCTGAACATAATCCAGCCAGTTTTTGTACTCGTCTCCCTCCAACAGGTCCTCAATATCGCGATAGTCGCCGGGGATCGACTCAGTAGAGGGAAGATTTTTCTGTTTTGCAAACTCCCGACTAAGACCTAACATATCACTTACCTCAGCGTCATTTAGTCTTTCAGCGAAGTCTTCATCAAGACCGCTCATCAGTTCCGAGCTCCTAGAATTCATTGCTTCGAAAAATGAATTAATACGCTCTTCAGAAATCAAATTTCTTCGAAGATACGCTTTGGTGTAGTTATTGATTAAGACTTGTGAAGTCTGAAGATATACATCAAATAGTTTGTCTAACTGCTCAGGACCTGAGTCAGGATGTAATAATTCTATTACCTTTTTATCTATATAGTACATAGCGTTTATTTAATTTTTGAAGTATAAGTATCTTCTTCTAATTTTGCGAACTTAGAAGCTAGCTCAGCAGCCCTCGGGTTTAGCTTCTTCTCTACATTAGCTGCGACTGCATCACCGTGCAATTGCCTAATCGCCTCGATATACTGCTCATTGAGCCCTGCCCTAACTCCTGCCTTGGCAGAGCGATACTTTCCTCTGCGCTCGCGTACTACTTCTCCTAGCTGCATCCAGTCCTTAGAAACAGCAAAGAGGGAATGCCCACCAGTACCCACAACCCCCACAAGCAATGGAACTGCAACTGCAGGAGCACCAAGTACCAAAGCCCCACCTGTTCCAGTCAGTAACATTAGCAATATCAAAGCCTTTCCTCCATGCTTCTTAGCCAATTGAAGATACCTATCGAGACCCTCCATATTTGCGATCTTCCTCTTAGATTCTAGATCAGACTTAAGGTCTTCGATACTTTCTTTAATGTCCGCAACAATATCCGCAGGTAAGCCATCCAAAAAACCCCCAGTTCCCATTTCTGTGGCCATTTGGTCTAACCTAGCTTCTAGCGAAGCTGCTGCGTTAAAGGTATCCGCAGATGTCTCCCCTGAAGTAGTGCTATTAAGTAAACTTTCTGCGAAAGTTTGTAACCTATTGTTAGGGGCTCCCCCCACCCACAGCTCCATTTCAGCCCAGTTTAAGAAAGAGCCTAAGTGGGCTTCAAGTTCTGGTTTTTTTATTGTTATAGCGGACGAAGCAGTTGTATTGATAAAAGCTTCGTCTTTATCGCGGACGATTTTCTCTATCTCTGCTTTGGCGCTCTTTACGTTCTCCGTCTCAGCAGCAGCTGCTCTCCTAAGCTCGGCCTCAGCGTTAGCCTTCCCACCTGGGTATTTTGCTAAGGCGTCCCATTGCGTCTTATCTATCCCTTTTTGAGCAGCATTAATATACCCTTCCCGCAGAGCATTATCCATCTCGATTACTTTTTGCAAATACTCTGAGTGCTTGTCTGTTGGGATTAATTTAGCAGTCGCTCTCTTGTTAACTGTAGATGTAGCTTTGGCTAAATTGTCGAAATCTGCAGCACCTGAGCGCATCTGCCTTTCGATATATTTTTCTAGCTCTGCAAGATATTGTTCTTCGAAAGCTTTTATATCGATTGCGCTTTCCCCATCTCCTGGCAAAGTCCTATCTGCTTCTATCGCTTTTTTGAGCTCCGATTCGAGGTTGGTTAGATCCAAATTATTGTATGCATGAGTAGCCCTAGATGCATCCTTGAGGGTTATAATGGGCTTAGTCCCATCTAGCCATCCTCTTTGCAGCTCTTGTTTAAACTTACCAGCATTTCTAGATAACTTGCTTTCATTTTCCTTATCTTTATCTGCTTTTTCCTCACTTCTTAACTCTTTAACCCTCTCCCTTAGCGTATTAACAAACTGCTTGTCTTTTGGTTTTAACTGCCCTTCTACACGTTGGACCTCTGCCGCTACCCCATCGTCTATATCAGCATAAGTTCCATTAGCAAGTCCATCTGAAATACTTGCAGCAGCTTGGGAAGCTTGGTTTTCTATAAATCCCTCGACTTGGGTTTCAAGTTCTCTCCTAGTTTCAGGATTATTTACATTCGCAATCAAACGTCTTGCATCAAATACCCTGCCATTATTTGTCGGCGCTTTAGCAAAGCGTAATAAAGCCGAGACCTCTTCTCTAATCTGCTTATCCTGGGCACCCTCTAATTCGTCCTGTTTACGCTTAATTAATTCCTCGTACTCTTGCTCACTGCCTTCGGGATACTTGCCAACTCTGGTAAGATAGACCTGTTTTGCGTCTTGGTATTTCGGGGGAGTCTTGCTAATTTCTGATACTATTTTCGCTTTTATTGCCTCGTGCATATCCTGCTTAAGAACTCCTGTAATTCTGTCGGCAATCTGCGAATCGATCAGCTGCTCGGTGTACAATCTCTGCATTTCATTATAGCCATGGTCAACATATGCTGGGTTCTTTGATTGCGATTTATACTTTGCCTTAACGCTGCTCACTGCAGATTCTTCACGTCGTTCCTTCACCTTATCTTCTGCCCCTACTGGTAGCTGTGCCAATTCGGGAACTGACAAATTGGAATTTGTCGTTGAACTTTCAAATCTTATCTGACTAACCTTTACTCCCTCCTGACATTGTTTGATTAAGGTATTAAACTTTAAAGCACCCTTGCCAACCTCACCTGCCTTAGAAATGAGAGAAGCCATTTTGGCATATGAAGCTGCTCTAATTGCTTCTTTTATTCTCTGCTGCTCCTCTTCAACAAGACTTTGCAAGCGTTCAGCTTCGGTGCTTAGCTTTCCTCTCCCTGCTTCTACCTCATCATAACTTACCCCAGATGATTTTGCCTTAATCCAAACTTCTACATCTTTGGGGGTAGATGATGATCCTGATGCCAGATCTTTTTCAGCGGCTGCAACCCATATATTATACAGAGCTTGAACTCTTTCGAAGTTCTCTGCTGCCTTATCGTAGTCTGCTCGAGCCTTCCTAGTCTCGGCTGTCCTGGGGTTGTAACCTTCTGCTACAGTTGCCATTTATTACCTAATTAGTTGAGAAAAAAATTATTATCTAGCTCACCATTCTCTACCATTTCATCTAGGAGAAGAATCATCGACAATATTTCTCCGTCTGCTACCCCGTCCTCTTTCATTAAAGTAGCGACTTGTCTTAGATGAGCATTAGTGAGTTTATGCTTAACCACTACGAGCAAGTCCTTAACCTTCTCTTTCTCCTCTGGTGCTATGCTTTTTTCTGGCTCCTTGACTATATCGATTAGCGTCTGCAGCGGGTCTGTATCTGCGCTAGCAGCTTGTGGCTGAGCCGAAGCCTGCTGCGGTTGTTGCGGTTGTTGCGGTTGCTGTTCTTGCTGGGGTTGCTGCTCTTGTTGCGGTTGCTGCTCTTGTTGCGGTTGCTGCTCTTGTTGCGGCTGAACCTGGTCTTGAGAACCTTGCGCTGCCTGGGGCTCTTCGCTGCTAGGAGCTGCTTCTTGAGACTGGGGGACTTGCTGGTTCGCATCTGGCTGCTGGCCCTGTTGCTGCTGTGCAGGTGAACTCTGCCCAGGGTAGTTGGCAACCTGCTTATCTGTAAATTGCTTCATCTCACTAACTGGGTCTTGGGCATTTTCTTGATCATCTTGGCTCTGATTTTGCTGGTTGTTTTGGTCCACGTCGGGCAGAAATTGTAAAAATTATGTCAATATAACAATCTACAATAAATAAGAAGCGAAAGGTAGTGTAAAATCGAAGCATGAGAAGAAGATTACAAAGCAAATACCTGCCCGTGAGTTTAATTATCCTCGCTGCCCTGCTATGGTCTTTGGATGGGGTGCTGCGTGCAGATTTGCGCGTTATTCCTGCACCGATGCTAGTTGCATTGGAGCATGGCTTGGGACTTATATTTCTCACCCCATGGCTTATCCTCCTGCGCAAACAAATATTAGGAGCTAGCCGCAAAGCGCAAACCTCGCTCGTTTTAACCGCAATCGTCTCTGGCGTCCTAGGAACAGTTTTCTACACCAGAGCACTAGCAGAGATCGACTATGTCCCCTTCTCTGTGGTGGTGCTTATGCAACAGCTCCAGCCGCTGTTTGCAGTGACCCTTGCAGCGCTGGTATTACGCGAGAAAATCGATATCCGCATAATTGTGAGCGGCGCCTTCGCCTTGCTTGGGGCATACCTAATTAGCTTCCCAGAGCTTGTCCCAGATCTAAACTCCGCCACGGGGCAATCGCAAGCCTTAGCTGCAGGACTAGCAGCAGCAGCGGCCCTCGCATGGGGTGCGGGCACAGTGCTATCGAAACAAGCACTAGCAGAGATCGACTTCCATGCTGCAACTGCTGGTAGGTTTCTCATTACATTTGTCGCCGCAACGATCCTCGCAGTCATACTTGGCGAGACGGCCTCACTAGGAACTATCGAAAGCTCGCAATGGTTGCAACTTCTAGTAATAGTCTTTTCCGCAGGAATGGTCGCCCTACTCCTCTATTACAAAGGACTCTCACAAACACGCGCCCAGGTTGCCACATTCGCCGAGCTCACCTGGCCACTATCTGCATTTGCAATAGACATCTACCGCGGGGTCGACTTTACCCAAACCCAAATCTTCGGCGGAATTATTCTTTTGATTATGATTATCCGTATCGCTGGCTACGCTAACGCAGAAAAAAATGTCTAGCAGGGAGCACACAGAACAAAACTACAACCCTGGTCTACTCGCAAAAGTTGTTGGCAAAGTTGTTCGAGGAAATGGAGACGGAAAAAGACTCGGGTTTCCTACTGCAAATATCGAGCTGAGTTCTGCTATGTTTTTGGGCAATGATTTTACTCAGTCAGATTTTGGAGTATACTTTTGCAAGGTGGCTATCAGCACCTCACCACAGGCTGTGACTCAGCAGTCCCCTTCTCTACCAGCTGCTTTGCACTATGGCGCCAGGCTAGTCTATGGTGAATCTGCCCCGCAGTGGGAGGTACATATCCTAGATTTCAGTGAAGATATCTATGATCAGTTTTTATATACAGAAGTAATCCAAAAAGTAAGAAACAGCCAAAATTTTAGCTCGGAAACTGAGCTAGTTAAGCAGATGAAAAAAGACATAGCAAAGATAAGAGAGTTAGCTAAATGAGCAAATGATGCTATAATCTCTTTCAGCTAACAGCTAGCAATTCGAGCGATTAGCTCAGCTGGTTAGAGCGCGGTCCTGATAAGACCGAGGTCCCTGGTTCGAGCCCAGGATCGCTCACTTTTTTTTTATTAACCAACAACTTCCACAAGCGGAGATCAGAAAGGGAGATACGACATTATTGTCATTTGCTGCTTTTAGTTAAATGATTAAGGAGGACTATTCCTTTGTAATCCCGACGCTGGTGCTACTCGAGCTACTTGCTGGGGAGAAATACTATGGCGATGTTAGACCATACTGTGCTCAACTAGTCGACAACTACGAGCTACTTACGCACAACGATATCGAGAAGTTTTCCTCACTTTCACCCAAGACCAGAGCTGCAATTAAAGCCATTGATTCAGCCATCTTAGTAATTGCCCAAAGGAAGAAAGCAAAAATTGCAAGCTTCGATAAGAAACTACTCCATTTCGCCAAGAAGGAAGGTATCGACACGATCCGGATATGAGGTATAATTACCCTACTCTACTTACATGGGGCCTCCCGACTTGGGCGGGACAGGAGGTTCAAGCCCTCCAGCTCCACCACCCAACACTTTTTTAGCTATCTTTGATCAACAATCAGGTCCGGGAATATATATATTTAGGCGAAGTTCCTACAACTTCGTTACTACTTATTTATCTATTGGTGCTAGGGAGTTTACAGTTGATAGTAAACTGTAAACACCTTATGACTTAATATTAAGATGCAGGTCTCTGCCGATTTACTCTTTTACCCCTTCCCATTCCTTCATATTTACTGGCTTATTAGGATCGCCTCCAGATTCATTATGAGCAACTTGAGCCGCACGGTATTCTTTATCATACCTGCGGTATTCTTCGTGGTCTCCTCTTGGCAGTTCTTCTACCATGTTATCCAGAACATATTGCGTCTTGGTAGCTTCATTTTGTGCGATAAGATCGCGATACTGCCCAGCCAGATTTACTTTAGATCCCAAATAATGGATTTTGTATTCGTCTCCCATAATTGCATCAAATAAAACACGAACCTTTTCTATGTGAATTTCATCGCTCACAAAAACGATCCCTGTGATACCTTCTTTCATACCCACTCTGCCCCAGTGTTTCGACAATATACTGCTCCATGGCAGCAGCCTCAGATATTTCGAGAGATCTATCGTCGCTGTACTTCTTTCCACCTGATAGCAATAATTTCGCCTTCGGGTAGCGATTCATAATTTCAACAACAAGCTTAACTCTCTCCTGCTAAACCCAGTCAAGAGAACCATCGTCGTTCAGCTGTTTACCGAGGCAAATGACCAATTCTATATTACTTGGAAGTGTCTCGACTGAATTTTTTATATTCATTGCATAATTATAACAATTCTAGGCCATCTAGATTCTTATGGAAGATGATTGTCAGGCAACTATAGCTTTTAAACAAGTGGCTCAATTTATAAACCTACCTTGGTATGCTTGAACCTGCCCCGCTGGGATACATGCGTAATTGCGTGCATTGCCTTGGGCATAGATCTTCAAAATCTCTTTATTACCTGCCTCGTGGGTGGCTATAGAGTAACCACACCCCATCTTAGATATAGCCAGCCCAGTATCCGGATCAAAATACGCTGCATGACTGAGACACCTCTCGCCTTGTGCGTACTCTTTCCAATAGACAACTATCTATCCCTGGGGTCTCTAAGCTTTCTAGCGTTTCTAGGGTTTCTAGCGTTGGATTGCCAGCAGGATAACCATGAAGGACAAGAGACGCTACAGACTGCAGCCTTTTTGGGCACACTTCGAAGGGAAGCATGTGGGCGGCAAGCGTCCAACAATCGAAGTGGCCTTCGAGAGGGAATTTTTCTGGAAATGATTCGTAACAATGGACGGGATTTACAGCAACTCTTCTTGCTAAGCTTTTGTTAAGCTCATCTTTCGAAATAGGTATTATATTCGAGAAGCCGCGATCCCTCAGAACGGATGATACTTGAGCAGAAACATACACATAGTCAGCATCGCCGTCCTTTAGCCATCGATTGTAGTAATACTGCAGATAGTCAAACAGAAGCAGTGTACTCATTTCGTTTACAGCTATAGTATTTCGCCCTACCAGGCCTTCCTTGCCCATATATAGCCGTGATATTAACACAACCAGGGTGATAGTTGCTATCATATTCCTATGAAAGGTATGAGCAAAAAAACTGCAGTTTTTGGTGGTGGGTGTTTTTGGTGTGTGGAGGCTGTGTTTAATAGGCTTCGAGGGGTCAGCTCGGCGATCTCTGGCTTTGCTGGTGGAAGCGTAGAAAACCCAAGCTACGAGCAAGTTGTACAAGGAGGCACAGGGCATGCAGAAGTAGTGAGAATAGAGTTCGACCCAGACGTAATTAGCTTCGAGCAGCTTTTGGAAGTATTCTTCAAAACTCACAACCCAACTACCAAAAACAAACAAGGAAACGATGTCGGAGAGCAGTATCGCTCGTTGGTGGTTTACCAATCAATGGAACAAAAAAAGACTGCAGAGGAAACGATTTCTGAGCTGGAAAAGCAAAAGCTCTGGGGCGATAAGCCATTTACCACAGAGCTAGTCTCTGGAATGAATGGGCAAAACCCATTCTACCCTGCTGAGGAGTATCATCAGGAGTATTTTGCAAAGAACCCAGAGGCTGGATACTGCAGGATTATAATCAACCCAAAGATAATGAAATTCGAAGAAGAGTTTAGGGAATTACTAAAGTAGATTATCAGGTACTTAGCCCACCAACCTCGGACTTTAGAGATTCTAAATAGCCTTGCACCTCTTTTCGCAAATCCATCTGCGTTTTAGTTGGCACCTCCCCTGAGGCCAAGAAATTAGGACAAGAATGGATTGGGCTAATCACGATCTGTTCTCCATCGAGTTTTAAAACAGCAACTTGCACACCCATTTCCACTCTCGATGGCTGTCCTTCAGGCCCCGTCGAAAATGGACAACCTACACTTCTCAGTCGCCTGGAAAGAACCGCCATTTGCATCCTTCCGCTCTCGACTCCTAGCAACTGCCTCTCGACTCGACCTTGTCTATGAAGACCTTCGTCTACATAGAACCCAACACCCAAACTAACAGCTCTTTCTGCCGCAGCGCTCAAGTCTGGGATAAAAGAGCTAACTCTGGATTCGGAATCGGACAGATTTAAAAGCTCAGCCGCAGTGGCAAACTGTTTCCTGAGAAACTCGATGAAAGAGGTCACTATTACAGACCTTAGGTAGGCAACTTCTGCAATGGACGCAGAGTGGTAGCTCTCCAGAAGCGTCCCTTCCTTAAAAACCTCGAGCCAAACCCGTTGGCGTGCAATATTTTGCAAGCTGCTTATTAAAGTAATATCCTTTGCGACTGCGGATAGCTTACCGTTTCTAAATTTTAAGAGTCGCTCTAGTATATCCTGGTAGCTCACCTGCGAAGGAGGGGTATAGTCCTTTGGATCAGGGGCATTGACTTCTTTTTGAAACTGCTCTGCACCAATAAGCTCAAGGTAAGCGTTCGCTACCTGAGTTACAAGATATTCACTAGAAGCAGTGGTATGCAGAGTTACCCAACTCTCTTCAGGCTCGAGACCTGTGGCAGAGGTTATTTTGCTATCGAGAATATTAAATACTTTTGGTCTGGAGAGGCTTCCCTGTTGTGAAACCTCACCTTCTGAAGGGTCAGATCCTAATAGCTCTGCAATAACAGCCCCTCTTAGCCCGTTTTTCTTTGTTCTATCTATAACACAACCTCGCAGGAATGCGTCAAGACATGCGATTTCGTAATACAACCTGCCCATGTCGGTAATTATATCACGACTATATAGAGCCTAGTTGTTAATTCTATTTCTCCGATTTCAAGACAAAATAGCCCTCATTTGGCTCTATTTGGAAGCTATTACCAAGGATTTCTCCCTGTTCGTCTTTCACTAAAGTTTCGAATCCATTGCGAAACCTCGCAATTCTACTAATGCTTTCAACCGCGAAAACAGCCTCAGCATTTGGGAAGCCCTCTACCTCGGAAGCTGAAAAACCAACAAAACTCCAGCCACGATTAAGGTTAGTAAGATCTGCAAGTTCCGTAGGTTCATTTGAATCATTATCGGAAAAACCTTGCCCAGTTAGTTCGATCTCTACTGGCTCCCCCCGATTTAGTATAAAAAGTCCCTTTCCTGGAAAGATCTCGATGCTCGAAGGATCGCCAAAAGTAACTCCGCCCTCTCGAATTACATAGCTCTCGAAAAAGCCGGAATCAAAAGACGAAATGGCGGTTACCTGGGCCCCTGCGCCGTTAAAAATCTCGACCAAATCTGCGGCGTCTTCTACCCCATCAATTTCTGGTAGCGGAATATGGATTGCGTTCCAACTTTTATTTAGCTTGATTGTGACTGCTTCCGTATCTTGGGCTGGCTCAGGTGCTGGCTCAGCTTCTCGATCTGGTTGTGGTTCTGGTGCAGGTTGTGGTTCTGGCTCGGGGTCTGGGAGAGGCTCAGGTTCTGGTTGTGGTCGTGGTTCAGGTTGCGGTTCTGGTTCGGGCAGGGGCGCGATATCAAAGCCAAAGAAGTTACCTCGAAGTCTTGGCCCAGCTTCCCCCGGGCGCCCAGGCCAGTAAATCTTGTTTGCCCAAGAAGAGTCTGGCAGCCTCGCAGACAAATCCCCAAAAGTCTCGTAACCACTTCCCGCAACAGAAACAATGTCTACATCTTGGCATACAATCTGTGTGGATCCCCCGCCATCGAAGACGATGGCATCGCTCATCCCGAGCTCGTCCACAACATCCTGCATCTGCTCGATGTTCACAAACTCCAAGGCAACATAAAACGTCTGCTCCGAGTTCCACCCCACAATGGTGTATGGCGAAGCGGGGAAATCAAAGCTAACTAGATTCGTATCCATCTTTACCCCATTTGCTTTTAGAATGATTCCACCAGTATGCAAATCAGTAACCCCTTTTGCCCTGAGCGCCTGCAGAGTCTGCTCGGTCTTTGCGGGTTGATTGCTATAGTTAAAGTAGTACAACATAGCAAGGCGGCTGTTGGCCGAAGGGACGATCATTTGGTCGTCGTCGAAATTAGAAATTGGGTAGTTTAACGCACGGTGATTACGCTCTGTGAACTGGTCTTCTTCGATCGTCCCTGGGTGAACCGCCAATGCAGCTACCACCCCTCGCGGAGTCCCACGATAGCCAAGTCTCCCAAAGCCGCCGCTGTATCCTTCTGCTGCTCCAACCTGAGCTCCGTAGTTCGTATTTACTGCGCAAGTCGCGTCGTACGAAGAGACAAAATCGTAGATCAGGTTATTCACATCCCCAGATTCAGTGAATGGTGTTGAGATGTAATTTGCGCGATCTGTGTCGAAAGCAACATAAACTCCGTCGCGCGAACGGACCCTACCCACTTCGTATCCATCGCGAACGACAGTACCCTCTTGCGAAATACTTGCGGCCCTACTACTTGTGCTAAAACTTCTATTACTTTGAGCAATCACAGGGTGCAATACCAGATTCTTAGATGCTGCGCTCTGCTCTGCTCGCTCTTCTTCAGCAACTACGATAGTCTCAAAAGGTCTATAACCTGGAAGCGTGAACTCGTGCTCTACTTTTCCTTCGCTAAAATAGATTTGTGCTTTTAAGCTAGTTGCCGACAAGTCTTCATCTAGCTCAGCCGACTCAGCTAGAGCGGAAATATCCAAAGAATAAGACCCGTCTTCTTGTATCCGCCCCGAAATCGGCCCTCTCTGCTCTTCATCTGAGAGAATTAATACTCCTGAATTGACTTCACCAGGAAGTTCGATAGTTCCATAAGCAGTTTCTGGTAATCTCACATCATCTGCTAGCACCTCTGAGCGAAAACTAGTAAGTACCTCATCTGCTAAAAACCCCTCGAGGCGGACCTCATAATCTGTTTCAGGCTCCAACCCAGAAATCCTTGCGTAATAGTAGCTAGAACCTTCTGCAACAGCTTCAAATTCTAGGTGGGCTTCTGCAGGAGAGATCCCAACTTCATTAATGTAAATTTGCCCAAGCTTATCTTGGCTATCTAACTCTACAATTAGAGTTGCAGATTCGCTTGTCAGATCTGCAACAAACGCCCCCCCTACCTCCAACTGAGCCTCTCGCCAGAGCGAGACGATCATTCCACCCACCAAAATCACTACAATCAACCACACCAAAGCGAAAGTTACAGTAATTAGCCTCTTTCTACGCATATTTCAATTTAGCATTTCTTAGCACTGGGTTTAGTGATAAGATTATGTTATGTACCTAAAAGCGACAAATCTCACAAAAAAGTACGGTAGCAAAGTCGCTGTGGCTGGGATCGATATAGAGATAATTCCTGGGCGAATCTTGGGGCTTTTAGGGCCAAACGGCGCAGGGAAATCTACAACAATAAAGATGCTTTCAGGGCAAACAGCCCCAAGTGGAGGTGAAATTGCTGTTGGGTTTGGTAGTGAGAAAGGTGGAGAGGGCGCAAATGAGAAGGACGGCAAAAGCTACTCTGCCCTACCCCCTTCTTTGCGCAAGCAGATTGGAGTTATGCCCCAAGAGCTGATTATCTGGGAAGACATGAATATTAAAGAAAATCTCGAGTTTACTGCCAGCCTGCAAGGAATGCGAGCAAGCGACGCAAAGAGGCGGCGCGATTATCTGATCGAGGCATTACATTTAGAGCGCGAGCTTAAGACTTTAGCGCGGAATCTGTCTGGCGGCTACAAGCGTCGCCTCAACCTGGCAGTTTCGATTATCCACGAGCCTAAACTAGTATTTTTAGACGAACCCACCCCTGGAATCGATGCGCAAAGCAGAAGATTTCTTATGGATTTTGTCCAAGACATGGGAAGCCAAGAAGACCAGTCTATTGTACTCACAGACCACTACCTAGACGAGGCCGAAAAACTCTCCGACTATGTCGTGATTATCGACCAAGGGAAGATTGTTACTGAAGGCACTATTCCAGAGATCAAACACAGACATGGAGACGGGAACATTCTCTCGATAGACCTCGCCAGTGAACATGCTGGCAACAGCGAATTGGTAGAGAAAATCAAAGCAAAAGCAAAAAAGAAAGGCATGGAGCTCACAAAAAGCAAAAGTTCGCTCACAACCATAGTAAAGGACCCAGTAGGCTCGATCCAGACGGCCATTGCAGTTTTAGAAGAATCGGACGCAGAAGCCCTAAACATTTCGGTAAAAGAACCAACGCTAGAAGACATATTTCTACTTCTAACAGGAAAGGAGATTAGGGAATGAGCCAAAGCATTGTTGCAAGCACCAAAAGGATTGTTTGGATTGCGCGCATGAACTCATATAATATTCTTCGAAATTTTAAATCGGCTGGAATTTTGTTTGTCCTACCTGCGATTTTTATGGGAATTTTCGCACTCGCCTTTGGCACAGACTTTTCCGAGCAAGAGTACGAAATTGGGCTGGTTCGCGGCGAGGCGGTGAGCGAGCAGCAATTCCAAGCATTCCAAGAGATTCTAGGCTCCGAAGACTCTCCGTTTAACTACGAGATTTTTGAGAACGAGCAAGACGCTCTAAATGCAATCGAAGAAGATGAGCTTGCCGCCTATGCCCTACTCGAGCCAGGATCGCTTACCCTGCGCGGCGATCAGTTCGAAGCAGAATTTGAGCAGGTCAGCACCATTCTCGAAACTTTTGCGGGGAGATTTTTCGGTATCGATAACAGTTTCTTTATGAGCGAACCAATAGGGACTCAAGAAGATACGATCAAAAGTCCATTCGATATCGTCGCTCCTGGACTCATGATCTACGGCATTCTTATTCTAATCCCAGCCATGGCTCAGCAATTTACCCAATTGGAGGAGAAAAATTTAACCTTTAGACTATTTACCTCGCGGGCCAATGCTTTTGAGGTAATTGCAGGAACAGCGATCTACTATCTCTTCTTAAGTATGCTCCAATCAGTGCTACTATACTACACTGCAATTATTTTTGGTTACAATGGCTTCCAAAACATTGTACTCACGATGGTTGTGGCAATTCCAATTGGACTCTTCACCACGGGGCTGGCACTAATTATTGGCTCCCTTGTTTCTAAGGTCGACTCCGCATCGAACGCTGGGACAATTCTCTCTGTTGTTCTTGGATTCCTCTCAGGAGCATTTATCGGCGGAGTTTCCGATGTGTTTGCAATAAACATTGCAGGCAACACATATGCCGTAACTGATCTCTTACCTTCTAAACAAGCAACAGACGCTCTTATCGCTGTTCTGAGCCAAGGCAAAGGCATCGACGCAATCTACTCTGAGCTTATAATCTCTACTCTCGGCGCGCTAATCACACTCGTCTTAGGCACTATCCTCTACTGGCAGTTAAAGTTTCGCAGACTTCAGGGTTAGTCTCTCAGCTACAAACTCTAGCCTTAGAAACTACAGAACTCTGCCTAGAGTCATTAATCCCATGCCTCCATCATAATAGGGTCGTAATACTTTGTGTTGAACGTGACCAAAATATCCGTGCCTGCATTAACAGCGGCAGCCAATAGTAGTTTACCCATTCCTTACTGCTCTTATAGCCTCGTTAACAACTGGCAAGTTCTTCCGATCTTCCGACTTCATCTGAAAAATGTCGTAGTCTAGACCAGTTGTAGCAAAGCTGAGCTCTGTTTCTGGAATACGATATGCCTTCCCGTATCTTTTTGCAGGGATCTCTCCAGATTTTATTAGTTTGTAGAGAGTTGCCTCGCTTAACTGCAAAGCTTCAGCAACTTGACTAACGGTATAAGTGACTGGGATTGTGCTAAACTTAATAAAATTGAACTAAATTCTAACAAGCCAGACAAAATCCTACCAGACTACAGGCCCCCGCCCCTGCTCCTCTAAATATTTATTCGCCTTGCTAAATGGCTTTGATCCAAAAAAGCCTCTGTCTGCAGAAAATGGTGAAGGATGGGGTGATTCGAGCGTCATGTGCTTGCTTCTGTCTACAATTGCCCCCTTCTTCCTTGCATATGCCCCCCAGAGAATAAAAACTAGCCCTTCCCTTTGCTCATTTAAGGCTTTGACAACAGCATCTGTAAACTCCTCCCAACCTTTGTTCTGATGAGATCCTGGAGAGCTCGCCCTAACAGTGAGAGTCGCATTTAGGAGCAGTACCCCTTGCTCTGCCCAAGCGGAAAGATCACCAAAGGGCTTAATGTTGCCGCCGGATCTATTACCCGCTGCACTGGCCCCTACTTTACCAAGCCCTCCTTCCCCTCTCACTTTGCCAGCTGGTTTCTCTATCACTTTGCCAGCTGTTTTCTCACTATCCGCCGCCGCTGCCATCCCCTGCTCCTCTACAACACTAGGCTTCCCAAAATCAGCTCTAATCTCTTTAAAAATATTGCGCAAACTTGGTGGAACCTTTACCCCAGGAGAGACAGAAAAAGCCAAGCCATTTGCCTGCCCAACACCATGGTATGGGTCTTGGCCTAAGATTACCACCTTTACCTCATCAAACTCGCACGCATCGAACGCAGCAAAAATCTGTTTCGGCGGCGGAAACACCTGCCCTTGATTGTATTCCCCGCGGACAAATTCCATAAGTTGCTCAAAATAATCTTTCTCGAACTCCTCTGCCAGCACTTTTTTCCATGAGCCTGGTAGTTTTATATTTTGTTTCGTATTTGATTTAGTTTTTGGTCTAGTTATTGATCTTGCATCTAATTTGGGATTTGACATCATTCTAAAGTATAGCAACACTTGTTTGCGACACTACAAAAGTATGACATTTTGCCCGAAACGTATGATTTTTATAATGCTGCAAATGACAGATATATTCTTGCTAGGGTCTTGCCTAGATAACTTAAGATTTACTTAACATTTCTCGTAAGTCTTTACGCAAGTTACATTAACTTCACAGTCTCAGATTACACTTCCTGCAAAAATTCGGAAAGCACTTGGGGTTAAAAGGCATGGGGAACTCGAGCTATTCGTGAGCCACGAGATCCTTATCGAGCTCGACTCCCTACTCTACTGGAAAGCCAGCGATTTGGGTGCTGGCCTGCTGACATTCGACAAACGACTAAAGGGGTAGGGTTGAGATCAATTTCAGGTCTGCATAGACTTAGCCACATAGAAGGCCTTCCAATGGATGAGCTTCTATGTTACAAATAAAATCAATGTAAAACAACACACTTATCATAGTAGTTGGGATCGTCGCCATTGTGTTCATTATTTGCTGTTTTTGCTTCTTAATTTTCCTAGTTTCTAGTTTTGATTCAGCAGACGGAGCGAATAATCAGAGCCTGGGCAGCTCGGGAACAGAGGCTGGTACTGGTACTACTACCGAAGCTGAGCCAAACCCGGGAACAGGTACGGAAAGACAAAACCCGCAGCTGCAAAGTATGGGAGGCAAGGAAAGAGACAAAGAGCGCATAGAGGCTGTAAAAGATATCCAGATCGCCCTAGAGACATTTTTAGTGGGCAGAAACCGCTACCCAGAACCAGATGAGCTTAGCTTGAGCATGATTGGAATCGACGAAGATGATGAAGAGCTTACCCCAGGAAAATCCAGTGACACAGAATCTACAAGATACTGCTACGAGCTGCAAGCAACTGGTGGCTATATACTAGGGGCAAAACTGGAAAGTGAAGAATGGTTCGACCTTAGCTCTTCACTTACAGGCGACGAATGCACCGACTCCTCTCCCCCATTTTTCCCGAGGTAGACTCAAGCATGCTGCTTATAGAGGCTTAGAACTACTGTCGGAAATTATCAACTTACTTCTGCACCAAATTACCTTTGTCGTTGTATTCTGAAGCGGCCCAACGTGCAATTTTGTCTTCGATTTCAGCTTTAGGTGTTGCGTATTTTGCCCGAGAGAGCTCCATAATTTCTTGCTTTTGCCCTTGTGGCTGCCAGTCCGGGGGGAGTGCGATACCAGTAAATGGTGGAGTCTGCGAGCCGTCGATAGTGATCTTGTTTACATAGTGGTAGCGGTCTAGATTGACCAAATCCTCTGCCTCTAAGTGAGGGCGGTACTCTTTTTCCAGCTCACTCGCGTCACGCGGACCGACAACGAAATTGAGCATTGTTCCAACATTCCCAAAGATCGCGTCGCGCACCTCTGGCAAAAGCTGGTCGATATACTGATGCGCCACAGTCAGGTTAAGCCCGTACTTCCTCGCTTCAGACAAAATCTTCACAAAAGTGGTGGTAGCAAAGTTTTGGAACTCATCAACATATAAATAGAAGTCTGTCCTCTCCCCTTCTGGAATCTTAACGCGCTGCATTGCATTTGTATATATTCGCGTGATAAGCATCCCACCAAGCAAAGACGAGTTTTCCTCTCCGATCTTACCCTGCGACAAATTCACGAGTAGAATCTTCTTTTTGTTCATCGCCTCTTCGAGGTCGATTGTAGATTTTACCTGGCCCACAATGTTTCGGATGATCTTCGCCGACAAAAAGCGACCCACCTTATTCTGAATCGGAGAAAGAGATTCGGTTAGCAGCTTAGGATTTTTCGCCATCTGCTCGTATTCGCTTTCCCAGTACTTTTTAAGGATCGGATCATCGACCTGTTTTAGAATAAATTTCCTGTAGTTTTTGTCTTCTAGCAAGCGAATAACCCCTAGAAGAGAGATATTTTGCGCTTGCAAAAGGGTCGCAACCGCATTAGACAAGATATATTGCAGCCTCGGGCCCCAAGAGTCGCCGAACTCCTTACGGAAGATCTCAACGATGCCATCTGCCACGATGTCGCGCTCCTCGCCTTCTTTAAGCTTTAGAATATTAAACCCAACAGGGTATTCAAGATCGGATGGGTCTAGCAAAGCGACATCATCAATTCGCTCTTCGGGGATTAGATCCAAAATGCTATCGATAAGATCCCCGTGCGGATCGAGCACCCCAACGCCGTTTCCAGCATAGATGTCACCCATTATCATGTTAAGTAGCATGGTAGACTTCCCAGTACCAGTTTTCCCCAAAACATAGGCATGACGGCGTCTGTCCGCCTTTTTTACCCCATATTTGTAGTGCATATTGCGATAATCCGTAACACCTAAGATTCTTGTCTGTGGATCGTCTGTTGCGTGAGCATTTGCATTTGATATCTCTTTTGGGAAAGGCAACTTTTTAGACCTCGACCAAGAGATCCCAGAGACATCTACGCTCTGGTTCGGCAAATGGTAAAGTGATGCGAGCTCCTCGATATTAATAATGTCTCGGGAGCGTTCGTCCAAAAAGCGTTTTATATATTTGCTGCTAAGAGAAAGCTTTTGGTGGGCTCTTTTACCCAAGATCCAGCCAGCCCCTGGGAAAAGCCCCCTAACACCCTTT
>JBMCLZ010000003.1:0-16493 GCA_048615025.1 Candidatus Dojkabacteria bacterium
AAATGGGTAGTAACCTGATTCGAGATAGTTATTCATCTCCGCGAGTGGCTGGGCTACTGCGTTTAACAGCTTAGTATTTGCTTCAGCTGGATTAGATATAATATCTTCAAGCTCGCACTTTGGGATCGAGATCTGGTGCTTAAAATATAGATATTCCCTAAAGCTCAGCCCAGGTAGATTAATGAAGCTTACCCTTCTGGAGAGGTCATATTTTGAGTGGATAAGGTCAATTGCAGAGCTGCTTGTAAAAACAACCTTCATTTCGGCATAGCGGTCCGCAATATTCTTTAACTCTTGCATCCAATTCTCATACTTATGGATTTCATCTACATATACTTTTTTGATTCCGAGCTGCTTGTATAAAAATTCAACTATATCTATTAGCTTAAAGTCCTGCATCGCAATGTCGTCGGCTGAGATGTAGAGTGATTCTCTGGATATTGCCCCATTAATAAGCGATTCTCGAAGAAGTAGGGTCGTTTTGCCTACACCCCTCAGACCAATTACCCCAGTTGCATGGTTGTCGTAGTTTATTGCACTGTATATTTCTCGCTCTATGATTTCAGCTTCTTGAAACTCTCTAAGCAAATCTTCTTGCAGTTCAAACAGCCTATTTATGGTGTCGCCAATCTTATCCATTCGAGCTTACCCTAACTTATTATGTAGTTTTATTGGATTATACTCTAATAAAGCACATAGTCAAGAGGTTTTACCCTACTTCGCCCAGTCGTCCATCCAGGAAAGCTTGTCTAGCAGACCGTTTAGCTCGATCTGTTGCTGATCGCTTAGTTGTACTGTGTTGTAGCGTTCTTCCAGCTCGACCATCATCCCTGAGACGAAAAGTACGTAATACTCGGAGTTGTCTTCTACAAGCTCGACCATCGCTTGTTGGTCTCCTGAGCTTGCTTTTAGTGCTTCTGCGAACTTGTCGTCTAGAGGATCGTCATTTGTTTCGATCATTTCGATCGCTTTCGCAACACTCGCTTTTGCGATCTCTTCGGGAGTGCCTGGGATGTCAGTAATGTCTATGAATTTTTTGATAAACTTGCGCGCTTGCATATTCTTTTTCGATCAGCCAATTTATTATTATTATTACTATTTTTGACTAGTAGACTAACGCCTCATCCTCTGTCTTGCCCCTGCAGCTTGGCGCCCGTTCGAACGGGTACTATCAGTCAAGAGCAGGAAAGGAAATAATGGAACTGAGAGTAAGAGCTTAAACAACTCTCCGAGAAGAGATTCTCTGTCTGAGACTTCGTAGTTAGATCCATCGCCCATTCTTTAGTATAGCTAAATTTCGAAGTCAGCGAAATCTGCGCTAGGCTCCGAAGCCTCGATCTCCGAAAATATACTTTCTATTGTTAGATTGATTTCAATATCGGGCTGAGCGTCTTGCCCGATAGGAGCAATAGGGTATATCTCTTCCTCTTTGCCAGTGCTATCTAAGGGTGGTTGGTTGTTTTCTACATCTACTTTTGCAATTTTCTGTGCACTTTCTTCGCTGGGTCCATATTCTTGCCCTGGCGCAACCACCAGGGGAAGAACAAGCAGAAGCAGAAGCCCGCCAAGCATTAACCCAGCCGTTTTCAGCGCGTTAGTTGCAAAAGAGTTTTTTCGTCTACCGTTTTCAATTCTTCTCCAAACATTCTTCTGAAACTTTTTGTCTGTTTCTTCTGGAGCAGTCTCATTATTTAAAACCTGCTCGCTTATGTAATCTGCGATGTTTCCCATGTCTTTTGTAATTTTTTAATTAATCTATTGTGTCTTACCTTTAAGTTGTTCAGTGAGATACCCAGCTCTGCTGCAACTTGTCTATTTGTAAGCTTGCGCTCGTATTTTAGCTGTATCAAACTTCTTTCTTTTTGGTTCAAGTCTGTAAGCAGCTTCTTTAGCTTTAGGATCAAACTATGATTCTGCCCTTGAAAACTCTCAGCTTGGTCTATTTGCCCTACCTCCTCGATGTGCACTAATTCCCTCTGTGAAAGTTTGTAATGCTTCCTGAGCCAGTCTGCCACACGCCTTCTGGTGATTGTAATGATCAGAGCTTTTTCCTTGCCAGGTTCGATGTTGTTTAGCAGATCCCAGACACTAATAAAAACATCAGAGACTACTTCCTCTAGATCCTCACGACGCGAGATCGAGTTTCTCGCGATTTTATAGACATAAGGTAGATACTGCTCGTAGATGGCGCGAAACCGCTTCTCCTTCATTCGCCTTATTCTCCAGCATATTCGAAATCCTCGAACTCATTGAAATCATTCTCTGTTGAGAGCGTGCCGATAGTAGAGTCGATTTGCTCAATACTTTCTGTTATGTTTTCTTCTACATCCGCTTCTTGGTTTATCTCCGAGCTTACCTCTAGTTCGATCTGTTGTTCTCTTTGGTCGCTTTCATCGCGAGAGTCACGAGAGTCACGCAAAACAAGGATTGCCGCTGATATGCTTAAAAAAAATAGTACCAACAAGGCACCTACCCCCAACAGGAGGTAGGTGTTTTTCTTAGCTTTGTCTTTAGTTTGCTCTTCCATTGTTAGTTAATTGAATCGCGGATTAGTTGCAGCTGGGGAACCACAGTATTCTGGAAATACTGGTTAATCTCTACAGCGCTAGATCTACCTTGAAGGAGGTCTTGTCTGGCGTTTTGCAACTCGTTGCGAAACGCTCCCTCACTCTGTCCACACGCAAACTGCTTGCTGTCTTCGAGGTGGGCTATTGCTGCTCCTATCTCACTGTCGAACTCTACTTGTAGCTCTTTTAGCCTCTCGATTTGAGAAGTGAGTTCCCCACTGTCTATACCTTGTTCGTTAAGGTAGTTGTTTAAGTTTTCTAGCCTTGTGATTAGCCTCTCGTAGCGATTCGTGTATCTAAGTCTATTCTCGCTGTACCTAGCTGTTACATTATTGATTCTTCCTGTAGTAATTTCACACCTTGCTTCTAGGTTTTCCGCTCTCTGCTCTTGTCTTTCTGCAGCTTGCTGTTGAGTCTCTTGGATTCTTTGTTGCCGCTCCTCCTGTATTTGCTCTACTGTTTCTGACTCACTAGTCACAACTGATTCAGTTGACTCAGTTTGCCCAGTGGGCTCACTTTCTGCGGACACGCTAAGCATGGTAGTCGTAAGAATTAACCCCAGAAAGAAAACTACAGCAATAAAATTATTTAACTTAATGTGCATTATTATTAATATAATATCTTAACTAGCTTCTATGTAAATATTCGTAAGGGGGTTACATCTGCTCTACGGTCTCGATGCCGAGGAGTACGAGGGATGCCCTTATTGTCTGAGCTGTCTTTTCGGCAAGCTCGCGGCGGAAAGCAATCACTTTGGGGGTCTTTGCAGAATTGATTGAATGCTCGCGGTAGAAGCTATTAAATCTTTGTGCGAGCTCGTAGGCAAATCCTGCAATTAGATGCGGGCTTCTTGTTTTTGCGGCTTGTGCGACTGTCTCTGGGAAACGATCGAGCCACTTTAGAATTGGTAGTTCGTATGCTTCTGCAGACATCTGCCTATCTGTTCCTGCAGGAATCTCCGGTTTGTATCGCAAAACACTCTGAATTCTTGCATAAGTATATTGCAGGTAAGGTCCCGAATTACCTTCGAACGAGATTGACTCTTCTAGGTCGAACTGGGTGTTTTGCATTACGTTGCCGCGGAGAAACGCATATTTAATTGCACCAAGGGTCACCTTTTCCGCTACCTCTTCTTTATGCTCTGCGCTTAGCCCCTCTCGCTTAGAGACGACATTTGTCATCCTCTCCTTAACCATATCTAGTAAATCAATCCCAGAAACAATTTTTCCTGTGCGTGAGCTCATCTTTCCCATCCCTTTAAGTTGCACCATTCCAAACCCGATATGCTCGAGTTTCCCTTCGAGCTCGGGGCGGCACTGCTCGATTGCTTTAATCACCACCTTAAAATATCCATTCTGCTCGCTGGCGGTTGGGGTTATCGTGAGGTCGAATTCCCAGTCTTCCATTTTCTTAATCGCTAGCGCAACCTCTTTCGTTTCGTATGTGGCTGTTCCCTTTTGCGTAATAAAGACACGATTATGCAGCCCCTGCTTTTCTCCAGCGAAAATCACTGCTCCATCGCTTTGTTCAAAAACCTTACCCAGATTCTCTTTAACCACTTCTAGCCCTCGCTCCCACATTTGGCTTTCGAGATAGTGTTCGCTTTGCTTTACTCCAATTCGACTTTCGAGCTGTAGATAGAAGTCCAACGACCATTGGCGTGTCTTCTCCCAATCTGCTCTCGCCTCAGGTTCGCCCTGGTAAATAGCCTTGTTCAGTTCTCTAATTTTTTCTGCGTGCTGTTCAGAATCTTCATACAGTTTCGCCCCGTGCTGGTAGCATTCTTGCAAGTGCCTTACTTTGGCAACCAACTCCACCGGCTCCTGTCTGCCCAGCTCACGCCAGCCATAGATGCACTTTGCCACATGCGGCCCGATATCTCCTTGGTAGTTCACTTTGTACACATCGTTCCCAGCAAATGCAAGAATTCTTGCGAGCGAATCCCCCACAAAGTAGGAGAACATATGTCCAATATGTGGTAGTTTATGCGTATTCGGGTGCCCGTATTCCATCATGATCCGTTGCTTTTCTTCTTTCTGCTCACCTTTACCAAATTTCGAATCAATTCTTTCTAGAAGATGCAGGTAATATTCTTTTTTGATTCTAAAATTGATAAACCCAGGGCCTGCTACCTCTACTGCTTCAAGGTAATCGTTTGCTTCTGGATAATCATCCGCTTCTGCTTCCTGCTCAAGCTTTGTTTTAATTTCTTCTGCAAGCTCTCGCGGGTTCCTTCCCAGCTTTTTGCTAAGAACCAGCGCAATATTTGTAGACCACTCTCCATGCGACTCATCTGCAGGACGTTCTAGTTTGACTGCATCGAAATCTAGTCCAGTGGCTTTCGCGATACCCTGTTTAAGTTGCGTTTCTATCTTCATTGTTTAATTTTAACACTATCGCGACCTGTTACAGATTTTGATTTTATGAGAACCCAATTGCTGCAACCAGGACTCCAGTAATGGCATCGTTTGCATCTGCTACTGTGCCTTCAGGTAGAATATCAGTAGCGAGGCTTGCAGAATATGCTATGGCTCCTGCAATAACAAAGGGTTGGTTTTTTTTCGTCAATATCACTGAAATAGTACATTATAGGTACTTTTTGTACAGGGGGATGGAAGTTATTCACTTACTGCGTAAATTATAAATTTTACAGCCTTTGGACATGCGATAATGCATCAGCTATGGCAGGTGATTCGCAGATAGAAGATATCAAGCAAAGGTTGGATATTGCAGAAGTGGTGCAGGCTTATGTGCCCACACTTAAGCCTGCAGGGAGAAACATGTTTGGGCTTTGCCCTTTCCATAACGAGTCGACCCCGTCGTTTTCTGTAAATCCTGAACTGCAAATCTTTAAATGTTTCGGTTGCGGCGAGGGGGGAGATGTTCTCACTTTTCTGCAAAAAGTAGAAGGGTTGGACTTTCGCGGCGCTTTGGAGTTAGCAGCGAAAAAAGCAGGGGTAGAGCTAAAACAGTTCGATTCTCCCGAGGCGAAAAAACGGAAGAAAGAGCGCGAAAGAGCACTTGAGGCGCATTTGCTCGCCAGCGACTACTTCCACTACTTACTTTTAAGTCACAATGCGGGTAAAGAAGGTCTCGATTATGCAACGAGAAAGCGAAAGCTGCAAGAAAAGCAGATCAAACAATATAAACTGGGCTTCGCACCAAAAGGTTTTCATAACCTCGAGAAATTCTTGAGCAAGAAGGGATTTAGCAAAGACGAGCTTGTGCGATTTGGGCTTCTGGTAAACAAGAACGGGCGTATCTACGACAAATTCCGCAACCGCCTCATGCATCCGATCCGCAACATGCAAGGGGAGGTAGTTGGGTTCTCTGGGCGGGCAATCGACCCAGACGAAAAAGGTCCCAAATATCTAAACTCGCCAGAAACAATGATCTACCACAAGAAAAAGCTGCCCTACGGTGCCTTCGAGGCCAAAGAAGCGATGCGCCAGAAGAAATATGTCATTTTGGTGGAGGGGAATATCGACATTATCTCCTCGGCACGCGTTGGGGTAGAGAACATTGTTTGCCCCCTTGGGACAGCGCTTACAGTGGAACAGAGCAAATTATTAAAGAGATACGTAGATTCCTTGTACTTTTGTTTTGATACAGACCAGGCTGGGAAAAAAGCGCTATTGCGTGCATTGGAGCGTACTGAGAAAGAGGGAGTTGAAGCAAAAGCTGTCGATCTGGGGGACTACAAAGACGCTGATGATCTAATTCTAGCCGAACCAAAGCTTTGGCAACACAGGATCAATAAGTCCCAGGAGATTCCAGAGTTTATTATGCAGATTTTTCAGAAAGATTTTGACTTAGGCTCGAGTGGGGAAAAGTTAGAGTACATCGAAATGGTTTTGCCATTTATTAAGCGGCTGCAGGACCAGGTAAAAACAGACCATTATTTGCAGGAGTTGGAGCGTATAACTGGTGCAAAATATGAGGTGCTAGTGAATAAGCTGAACAAGTCTCACGATGCAGGACATGTTAATGCCACAGAAGAAGTAGCAGACAAAAAAGATGTGCGCGGGAGAACCCTGGGCAGAGTGCCTAGCAGGCCATCTAGGTTAGACACGATCGTGACCTATATTAACCGCGACCGAGACCGTCTCGATGATATCGAGGGTATAGTTTCGATTTTTAAGGGCAATGTGAAGAGATCTTACGAGAATCTGCTTCTACTTGTTCTCACTGGAGAATATCCAAAGGAGAAATCTGCTCAAGAGCATGTGAGAGCTGAGTTATCCGAGATTATGGAGAGAAACATTCGAAGCAATTCGGTCTTCGAAAACCCAGAAAAAGAAATTACTGCCATGATAAAAAGCTTTGTCCGTGCGGAATTGCGAAGCTATCTGCAAGTACTACGCTATCAGCAAGCGCGCCTCGCCGATCTTGGCGAGTCCGACGAAAAAGTTATCGAGCGCATTCAGGCATATAACAAGAAGCTGGCAGAGTTATAGCCTACTCAAAGCGATGGGTGACAAGCCCTGCATAGGTCTGGTCTTGCGGCATTACCTCTATAGAGTCGATGTTTACTCTCTCTGGTCTGGACATACACACCCCAGAACGAGCATTACAAAATTCATATCTTTTGGGCAAAATGTCATACTTTTGTGAGCTTCCAGCATTATTAAGAAAAATATAAGAAAGCCCTGGATTTTTCCCAGACTAGTGTTGTGGGCAGGTTAAAGTTTCACGCAGCCTGTAAGATCGGGCATTTAACTGCTAATATATTGGAACAGTGGCAAAGCGTGGAAGACCAAAAAAGAAAAAGCAGGTTACATACGACAGCAAGGAGACGTTGTTCTTGTTGGGGGTTGTTCTTATGGGTGTGGCTATCTTTGGTCTCATGTCTTACGTTATCACAGACGACGACAGCATCTTTGGGCTCCTGCGCGATCTGGTAGGCGATGTAACGATTTTATTCTCGCTATTTATGTTTAACGCAGGGTTAGCCCTTTTTGGGGTATCGTTTCCGCTAACTACGAGAAAATCACTCATTTCGCAATTTATATTTCTGATCTTTGCAGCAGTCGCGGTGGCGACAACTGCAGATCCAGACCCGGAAATCGCGAGGGAGGCGGCAGGTAGAGGAGAATATGGAGGTTTGCTAGGATTCGAGTTAGCAAACCTGTCGCAAAACTATTTTCTTTTGAACTTCACAGGAATTGTGGCAATTATCGGGATGCTCCTCTTCCTGCCGCCAATATTTAATCAAAACATTGCAGAATTTTTTGGAAACTTAGGTAAGGGGATTTCGCGATTCTACAACTGGTTGTTTGCAGTAAGTGCAGGTTCGGAAGAAAAACAGGTAGAGCAGGCAGAGCAGCAGGATCAGATGAGTCTAGACGAGGCTAAACGAAAGAGGGCAATGGTTGGAGACTTCGGCATTGGGAAGCGCCTTTTAGGTAGTGCAAATAGTGCTGAGAAGAACAAAGCTCAGACAGCGGAGCAGACTGGAGAGGGCAAACCAGAAGGTAGCATTCCAGATTTCGCAGGGCTCGGAGCTGCACCTGGTACTAGCAATTCTGAAGAGCAAAATAACTCAGATCTCAGCTTACCAACTGTAAGCAAAGGAAGTGGTGAAGAGGGAACACTTAGCGAGGCTTTGCGTTACCCAAATTGGAAGCGCCCGCCAGTAGAGCTGCTTAACCCATTGCCAAAAATAGAGGTTCCAAAAGAAGACGTGAAGAATAACTCGACTATCATCGAACAGACGCTGGCTAGTTTCGGTATCGAGTCTAAGGTTATGGATGCAAGCGTTGGCCCTAGCGTAACACAGTATGCTTTAGACATTGCGCTTGGAATTAAAGTGTCGAAGATTGCGAATCTTAGAAACGACTTGGCATTGGCACTTGCTACGGCTGCAAACGCTGTGCGTATCGAAGTCCCCATTGCAGGGACGAGCTATGTCGGGATCGAAGTGCCGAACACGACCCGCAGACCAGTGTTTTTCAGGGAGTTAGTCGAAGATGGTTCTCTAAACGATCCAAAGACGAATCTGCCAGTTGCAGTTGGGAAGGGGATATCTGGGGAATCAACAATTGGAGACATACAACAGATGCCTCACCTACTTATTGCAGGAGCAACAGGCTCAGGTAAATCGGTTCTCACTGTCTCTTTCATTACTAGTTTGCTTATGAAGATGTCTCCAGATGAACTTAGATTAATCCTTGTAGACCCGAAGCAAGTCGAGTTTTCCGACTTTAACGACATCCCACATCTACTTACTCCTGTGATCGTAGATATGGACAAGGTAGTAAATTCTCTCAAATGGGCTGTTGCGGAAATGGAACGGCGCTATACAGTTTTTCGCGAGGCGAAGGTGAGGAACCTAGAAGGTTACAATGAGAAAAAAGGGTTTTCTGCTCTACCCTACATTGTGATTGTAATTGACGAAATGGCAGACATGATGCTCACCTCTGGTAAGGGCGAGATCGAAAATGCCATTGTACGACTAGCTCAGAAAGCGCGTGCTACTGGCATCCACCTCATCTTGGCAACGCAAAGACCTTCTGTTAATGTTATTACAGGTATTATTAAGGCTAATATCCCCGGAAGGATTGGTATGAGCGTTGCTACAAACACAGACTCACGCGTTATTCTCGATGCTGGTGGAGCAGAATCTCTACTTGGAAAGGGAGACATGCTCTTTAAAAAGCCAGATAAAAACAAGCCAGAAAGAATCCAGGGCGTTTTGATTACACAAGAAGAGGTGCAACGGGTGGTAAGATTTATTCGTGAACAAACAGACGAGCTAGAGTATATCGAGGAGGTCATCGCAGGGAAAGAATCAACTGCAACAGGCACTTCAGGAGCGGGCGCGCGGGATGATCTTTTTTCACAAGCAGTAGAAGTTGTGGTAATAGCAAGAAAAGGGAGTGCTTCTCTTCTGCAACGTAAGCTGTCTATTGGCTACAACCGCGCTGCAAAGTTACTCGACGAGATGTACGAGCTCGGGGTTGTCGGAGAGGCGAATGGCTCTAAGCCAAGAGATGTGCTCATAGATGACGCGGACACTTTCCTCGATAGCATGCAACAGAATTAGTAAAAAATTCTCTAAGTAAGGACTTTGTAAGTTCATTTTGCTATCTTACAAGTATTTAAGCTGGTTTTGATGTGAAAAATATTAACAAGACACTAAAATCGAACGAAGAAGAATTTAGCTACGATCAGCTCAGTGAAATTATTCCTGAAGCTCTCCACGACTTAAATAATGCCGTGAGCAACCTGAATTACTATATCACAGAGGAAGATGAGTTTAATGGTGGACCTAAATCTGGGGAAGGGCTTGGGAGCTCTGCAGTAGAAATTAATCAGATAATTGGCAATTTATACTCAGAGCTTAACGGGAATATATGTAAGGAGGAGTTTCATGTGTGTGATGTAATTAAGGAGGCGGTCTCCGTAATCGAGCCTAAGGCAAAGAATTTTGGGGTGCAAGTGAATTTCTCCTGCATCAAGTTACAGGGGAAATTGTTTGGTCAAAAGGCTCTTTTCTATAGGATGATAGCAAACTTGCTGCACAATTCGTTTAAGGCGGTAATGTCCAGACCTCTTGACTCAAGGCATATAGACGTTTTTGTTGGGTTAGACGAGCGTATACAAGGGAAAAAAAGACTGGAACTTGTAATTAGAGATTCAGGTGTGGGGATCGATCCATCGGAGGTAAAGCAACTACAAAGAGCTTTTGATAGCAGAGGTCAGTACACAATAAACAAAAGGCTAGACGGTAGTGAAAGTGGGAGAGGGACTAGAGTTATTGCTAGGGCCCTGCGCGAGTTTGGGGCGAAGGCAATGATCAACAGCATCCAGGACAGCTATACTAAAGTCAGAATTCTAATCCCAACATAAGAAGCAGTTTAGACCAGGATTTTATACCCGTAACCATACACTGTTTGGATGACGGTTTTATCCGGATCGACTTTGGCGAACTTATTTCTTAGCTCTTTTATATGAACATCTATGCTATTGGTTGTCTCCCCTTTAAACTGACCGCGCCAAGCCCCTCCCCAGACATTTACCAGAATCTGCTCTCTTGCTAGCACCTGCTGGTTATTTTTACATAGGTAGACAAGTAGCTCGTATTCTCGGGGTCTTAACTGAAGGACGTGTTTCAGGAAAGTTACTTCTTTCTTGTCTAGATCTATACTCAGATCGTCGAACTCAAGAATGTTGCGCTCGAAGAGAAGTGGTCTGCGCATAAGTGCTTTTACACGTGCTAGTACCTCTGCAGGTACAAAAGGTTTTGTTAAGTAGTCGTCTGCGCCAGAGTCTAGTGTGTGGATTATACTCCCAGTTTCGTTTACCCCTGTTAGCATGAGAATCGGGAGTAAATTCCTTTTTGCCCTCAGTTTTTTGCACAGCTCTAGTCCGCTCATCTTTGGGAGCTTGATGTCGAAAACGGCAGCGTCTATTTGCTCTACTCCGGAATCGAGTAAGGATAGCGCAGATTCTGCATCATTGCGGGTGGTGGTGTAAAGCCCTGCGTGGGAAAGATAACGGGAAAGATTAGCTGCTAGTCTTTTGTTGTCGTCAACAATTAGAACTCTTTGCACTTTCCTTGTGTAAGTAGTTATATATTCGCCTATAAAAGTATCTGAAGGTCTTATAGCATAAAGCCAGTCGCAAAAGCAAAAATGATAGATTCGTGCAATATGTTTTTATGAAATTTTCATAATTGCCATCTGGAAATGTTTGAAGTCTCTCCGTCTGATCTCTTTTGCTCTACCTCCTGTGTGTCTTCTGATACTAGCTGGAAGGTCGATTCCAGGTGCTGCAGCTGCGATAGCTTCTGTTTGCTCTAAATCCATTGCAAAGAAAAGTTTATTTCTCTCTTCAGCAAGTTCGAGCTTTGTATCAAATCTCGGGTTAAACGGATTAAATTGTGGTAAGAAGGCGATCACGGTTTGCAACTCTCCTATATCTACAACCTGCTTATACTCTCCACCCAGAAATCTAAGAGCTCGAGCAGGTGTCTTGTGGAATAAGTTAACTTTCTCATCTCAGGGCGGTTATCGTAAGGGTAGGTTTCTGCCAGCATTTGGAGCTGTTTCACTTCTTCGCTAGCTACCCCCATGTTTTTAATCTCTTGATTCACTGAGTTTAAGCTCGTAAGCGGGATAACTGTCGCCGTGTCTATAGATACAGTCTGTTTAATTATGTATGAGTCTGCACTGTAGTCGATGTTATCGAACCCGATAGTATAGATCGTGTCGTAGTGCAAAATATTGTGTACAATTGGTTCCTTACTAAGGTCGAATTTTGTGCCGTTTGTGTCTAGATCTATCTTCTCCCCATTTTGTTGCCATCCAAGGCTATCTACAGTCTGGTTCTCCTTTAAAGGAAGCTTTATTACAACTTGTGATCCCTGTTTCCCTTGTTCAAACAATTTCACTCCTGAAAGTGGTAAAAACTCCCGCAAAAGCCTTGGATATCTCCCCTCTCCGAGATGGATGTCGACACGAGCACCAAGTGTTTGGCTCGAATTCCGCGCTACCCTGTATTTACTATTATGTTTTGGTTTGCGCTTTAACGCATTAGCCAAAGCAAAGGCAGCGATAGCTTCTCTAGCTGTAAAAAGCCTGTTTAAAAGGATTAGAGTCTTCATTCTGTAGTCGCCATTTCGGGTTTTGCCCCTTTGTCTACCAATCTTTTTAGGTTCATAAATATTTCTCCAGATTTGATTTGACTAGTTAGACCCTTTGTCTGCCTTATTAACCCGTTATAAAGTAGCTGAGCAGTCTGTTCGGTTATTGAGTCGTAATCCATTGCTGCTAATGCTTGTTCTGCAAGAGTACTAAGTGATGGATTGTTGCTAGAATCTGTGCGCATTTCTGCTGGCACGTTGAGTTCCGAGCCAATAGAGAAAAGCGTCAGTTTCTTAAAGTAGTCTTCATTTTTTTTGTATATTTCTCCAAGACTAGAAAGCTCTTTTGTAGTAAACAAGACACCTAAGTCGTAGTCTGCACCTGTTGTCTGAAATTCTAGATCTCTTGCCGATAAGGTCCCGTTTTCTACAGAGATATAAACATTAAGATAATTTTGATCTTGTTGCCACTGAACGTTTCCCACTTCTGCCCCACCCTTTTTTATCTTTAGCATAAATTTCTTCTCTGCGATTTCGCTTTGTAGTTTTGTGGAACTACCTGCAAGATTCTTTAAGTCTTTTGCTGCTTGCTCGTTTCTCTCGAATACAAACTCTGCCTTTGCCCCTGTTGCTGAGAAATACTTATAGGTGGCTGCTGCAATCTCAAGATATCCGGGTTCGCCAATTTTTGAAGTGTCAATGAATAATGCTGGCTTAGATACTTTTGGAAGTTTAGACATTTAATCCTGTAACTGAATTTATTTATTTGATCCTCTTATTCTATGGGGCAACACTGTATTATATCAGGTTATTCTGTGCTATAATACTATAGGATATAAACTATGGAGACAAAAAAGATTTTAAAACTGTACTACACCTCTTTGGGTAGTGTGTTCTCTGCAATAGCTTTTGTGCTTTTGGTTGCTCCTATGTTTTCTATCGAGTTGCAAACAAATGCTATAGCTGGCTTTGCGGGTAATGTTTCTGCAGCAGAAGATACAAATCCACCTGGCTGGCTCATGGACACTAATAGCGAGGTACAAGGGTTAGTAGACACATCATTAAGAGAACAATTTAGGTTGCGAATTCCCGCAGCAGGAGTAGATAGGAAAGTTATTTCTAATGTGGATCCAGCAAACGAAAATGTATACGGACCGATTATCAATAACTACATCGCTCATGGTAAATATACAAAACTACCAGACGAGGGGTCTATCTCTGGGAATGTTTACTTATTCGCCCACCGCAGTGGAGAATACCTCGGTCAAGACGTAGGATATTTTAAAGACTTAGATGAGGTGGACCCTGGGGAACTCGCCTATATAGACTATGCTGGGAAGACCTATGTCTACGAGGCATATGAATCCTTTATCTTAGATCCTAAAGATACTTGGGTTTACACAGCGAAAAGCCCGTTTCCGTCGCTGACGCTTCAGACCTGCGAAAACGGGGAGGAGCAGCGCCTTATTGTTCGCTTTAGACTCCTCCGTGTAGATTCATAGAAGAATAGGCTTGAGCAGCGGGCTCTTCTTGCGGCCTACTTAGCTCTCTACCTACTTAACCTTCACAGATATTTTCTTTGGCTTTGCTTCTTCTGCTTTTGGTAGGTGCAGGTGCAGGATCCCGTTTTTAAAGTGAGCATCTGCCTCTTCGGCAATAACTTTACTTGGTAGACTTACGCTTCTTGTAAAAGACTGATTGCGAATCTCTTTGCGGTAATATTTCTTGTCTTTGTCTTCCTCTTCTTCTGAATGCTCAACGTTTCCTGTGATCGTTAGCGAGTTGCCTTCGATAGAGATATCGATGTTTTTTTCGTCAAAACCTGGTGCTTTTAATTTCACGACGATCTTGTCTTCTTTCTCGTACATGTCTAGCTGGGTGTCGTCCCAGTCTATTCCAAACATATCTTCGTCGCTGATCATATTAGATAGGCGACTTGCCATGGTAAATGGGTCTCTTGCTAGTGTTAATCTCATTTTAAAAAATAATAAAATATTATCTAGCAGTCTCTTATGGACTCTGCTAAATATTAAAAAATTGGGGAAGGATTTGTCAAGGAATTTGCAATTTTGATTAAGCTAGAGTTTAGAAGATCCTTAGTTTTCCTTAAGATTTGTTCGCTATAGTTTTTTGTGGAATCTAATAAAGTAAGCTCTGTGATTATCCAGGGTGTAGAGGGACAAAGGGTTGAAATAGAGGCAAGTTTGCACGCTGGTTTAAATGTATTTAAAGTAGTCGGACTGCCAGATAGGGCAATTACAGAAGCTAAAGAGAGAATCACGTCTGCAATTCTTGCCTCAGGGCTCGATTACCCTTATGGAGCGCTAACTGTAAATCTCACCCCAGCATTTATGCCAAAGGCAGGAACTAGCCTCGATCTGGCAATTGCACTTGCATGCTTGCAAGCCCAAGCTGGCTCCGATATAGCAGTTTTTGGCGAGCTTGGTCTAGATGGAACAACTCGAAAAAGTGAGTCTGCGGCTTCATTTGTGATTGCAGCGAAAGAATTGGGTTTTTCTTATGCCATGATCCCAAAAGCTAACCATGAAGACTGTATTCGCATCCCAGGTATAGAGATCATTTCCGTTGTTTCGCTGCAGGAGGCCTTGCAGTTAATTAAGCAGCCATCTGTGTTAATGGCTAACTCTAAACTCAAGTCAAAACCTTACTCCAGTAACCCTAATAACCCCCTTGAACCCAAGAAAAAGCAGCCCGAATTGCCTCCTGCCCAGAAGCTTTTACTGCTCACCGCTAGGGAGGATCTCTTGGAAATAATGGAAATTGCAGTTGCTGGTGCTCACAATATGTTATTCGATGGTCCGCCGGGGGGTGGGAAATCTACCCTTATGAACTTGTTACCCCTTCTAGCTCCTGAGCTAGCCCAAAAAGAACAGCTAGAAGTGTATAAACTACACTCACTTGTTGGAAAAATTGGGTACAACCAAGCTAAACGGCCTCCTCTTCGGAGTCCGCATCATAGCATATCTCAGGTCGCTCTAATTGGCGGGGGTAGCACCCCTACTCCTGGGGAAATTACCCTAGCTCATAATGGCTTCCTATTTTTGGACGAAGTCGGTGAATTCGATGCTAGCACTCTCGACGCAATGCGGGAGCCGATGATCTCAGGAGAAATTACAATTTCTAGGGCGAATTACAAAGTAAAGTTTCCTGCGCGCTTTCAGCTTCTTGCAAGCAGGAATCCTTGTCCTTGCGGCTGGTACGAAGACCCTTCTGGTAGATGTACGTGCAGTTTGCATGAGATATCTCGTTATCAGAAGAAGCTTAGTGGCGCTATGTTAGATCGGATAGATATAAAACAACTGATCGAGCGCATCGACGAGTTTGAATCTTCCGGAATTACTGTAGAGCAAGCGAAGGAGAGGTTTCTTAAAAGCAAGCTGAGGATCGCGAATGCTAGGATAATGCAAAAGGAGCGCTTTGGCTGTCTCAATGCTAGGTACGATAATCCTTTAGATCGTGGTCTGATCCGCATCTCTGCCGCAGCAGAAGCAGACCATAGTAAGCTCCATAAAAAAGGAGACCTAAGTCTGCGTTCTGCCAATAAGATACTTATGCTAGCAAGGACTATTGCAGATTTGGAATCATCAGAGAAGATAGAGCCTAGTCATATAGAAAAGGGTTATCTCCTAAATATTTAGCAGTTTCTTCAACTCCCCTACCTTCTTCTTCGAGAGCTTGTACCCTTGCTCGTATATTTGCTCTAAATACTTAAAATCGAATAGTTTATAATTCTTACCGTATCCTTCGATAAGCATATCTATAGGGTTCAGCTCTAGTTCCAGTCTCTCCATATTTGTCTGCATAATCTCTATGGGTCTAATAAGCCTTTTGCCAATACGCAACAAGGGACTTCCACCTCCTTTCTCAAGCTCTACTCTGCCAGCGCTGAGCCCCACAACAACCTCAGATCCGAGGTCTCTATGCACTTCTGCCCCATATTCAATATCTACATCACCATCTATATACTTCTCCCCTAGAAATTCTACTGGCTTTACTAGTCCTGGGAAAGCGGAAGAAGCGATTACAGCAGTAGCAGCGTCGCCTTGGCTCAGGTAGTCTATGTTTTGCGTCCTTATATTTGTTGCCTGTACCCGCACTTTGTAATCTAGCTCAGAGAGATCTCTGCCCTCAGTAACTTTGGTAGCATATTTGATCCATTCTTTCTGATCCACCAAATGCGGATCTCTAGCAGCAAGAAGAAATTTTTCGTGCTTATATGGGTTAAAATCCTTAAAGAATTGCAATATTTTTTTTGGGCTGTGTCCGCAAGCGTATGCTACTGCAATTAACGCCCCTCCGCTCGAGCCTATTAGACTATT
>JBMCLZ010000004.1:0-15447 GCA_048615025.1 Candidatus Dojkabacteria bacterium
ACTGGAGAGTACTATTTTGTTATTGCTACATACACAGCTATGAATCAAATTAGGAAGAAAATTGATGTGGTCGAAGCCGTAAAGCAAGCGTCACTAGCTAACTAAAGTTATCCTCAATAGTATCGATCAATTTAGTGATCTTTTTGGGATTGTAGTTAGATATCCTAAAGTCTGGTTCTACATTCTCCAAAGCCAGTTGGTGATCAATAAAGTATTGCTCAAACTTTGACAATAGTTCCGGATCCCTTCTAGATGAAGCGTTTTTTAATATTGTGTTCTTAGGTATATCAACTGATACTACAAAGATTTCGAAAACCATCCCCCTTAATTTTGAAAGTAGAAATTGGTATCTACGATCGATAGAGGAGTCAAATATATATGACTGGTTTTGATGGAGCTCTATCTTTTTATCTAAGAAGTACTCACCATAGCTTTGTAAAAGCTCTTGGACGGCAGAACCCTCAAGACTATAGAGATTTTTAATAATCTGTCTGATGTCGTCATTCCTATAGACCAGAAACGGAATAGAGCATCTTGAAATAATCTCCGAAGTGAGAGTGGTTTTCCCGCTTGCGGGAGTACCAAGGAAACAAATTGCGCGCTTTTTTGCCGGCAAGCCCAATCTATATTGATCAAATTGCCTAACATGGCGTTGATATATTTGCTCTAAATTATCTTCCTTAGCCATTGCCCAGTGTAAGATTTTTCATTTGCAGCGACTTCTTCTACAGTGCCTGCTGCAACTAGTTCACCTCCACCATCTCCGCCTTCTGGACCTAGGTCGATTAGCCAGTCGGCAGTTTTAATGAAGTCTAAGTTGTGTTCGATTGTAATTACAGTATTACCTTTCGCAACTAGCGAATGTAACACTACCAAAAGTTTATTGATATCATCGAAGTGCAATCCTGTTGTAGGTTCGTCCAGGATGTAAATTGTATTACCAGTTTGCCTTTTGCTAAGCTCAGAAGCTAGCTTAACCCTTTGTGCTTCACCTCCAGAAAGAGTTGTCGCAGACTGCCCCAAACGAATATAGCCAAGCCCAACATCAGACACACTCCGCAGTTTGTTATTTACCGCTGGAATATTCTCGAAAAAGTCTAAAGCCTCTGATACAGTAAGTTGCAACACATCAGCAATGTTCTTCCCTTTGTAATCGATTTGAAGTGTTTCCCGATTGTACCTTTTCCCATGGCAAACATCGCACTCTACGTAAACATCTGGTAAAAACTGCATTTCTATTCGCAAGACACCGTCCCCCTGACAGTTCTCGCATCTTCCACCCTTGGTATTAAAACTAAACCTTCCTGCTTTGTAACCACGCTCCTTAGCCTCTTTAGTAGATGCGAAAAGCTCACGGATAGCTACAAATACCCCAGTATAAGTTGCAGGATTAGACCTAGGGGTCCTTCCAATTGGAGACTGGTCGATCCCAACTACCTTGTCTAACTGCTCAAGCCCAATTATTTTTTCTACTTCCCCGACCTCCATCCGCGAACCATAAATTTCTCGCATCAAGCTTGGGTAAAGCACTTCGTTAATCAGCGAAGACTTGCCCGACCCCGAAACCCCAGTAACAACAACGAATTTATTTAGAGGAATCGAGACAGAATCAATTTTTAAATTATTTTGCCTAGGATTAATTATTTCTAAATGATTCTTATCTTTGTTTTTAGTCTTTAGCTCGTACTTTGGAGTGATCTTCTTAACAAGCGATTCTATTTGTTTACGATCTATTTTTAGCTTGCCACTGAGATACTTCGCAGTAAGAGTATCCTGTTCGACAAATTCGCTAGGACTGCCAAAACCAACCAACTCACCACCGTGCTCTCCTGCCTTTGGGCCTATGTCTAAGACATAGTCAGCCTGACGAATGGTGTCTTCGTCGTGTTCTACAACTAGAACAGTATTCCCCAACTCCTTTAGCCCTTTAAGACTGTCCAGTAACCTCTGATTATCTCTCTGATGCAGCCCAATAGAAGGCTCATCCAAGACATACAAAACTCCAGTAAGGCCAGTACCAATCTGGGAAGCAAGCCTGATCCGCTGGGATTCCCCTCCAGACAGGGTTTTAGCAGTACGGTTTAATGTTAGATAATTTAAACCAACCGCGAGTAAGAAATCTGCCCTCGCTTGGATTTCCTTTAATACTTGCTTAACGATATCTTTCTCGTTTTGCGTAAGAGCATCTTCATTGCTACTGTTGCTCAACTGTGTAAGTGAAGAAATCCAAGCTTGAAACCCAGAAATGGGAAGTTCGCCTATCTCGTAAATGTTTTTCCCAGCGATAGTTACAGCAAGGCTATTCTTATTTAGTCTTTTACCTTCGCACACAGGGCAGTCATCTTCACGCATGTACTTTTCTATCTCAGCGCGAATATATTTTGAATCTGTTTCGCGATATCTGCGTAGTAAGTTATTCGCAACACCTTCAAATTTTCTCTGATAAGTCCCCTCTATCCCATCACTTTGCCTAATATACCTAAACTCATAGACCCCCTTACCGCCAAAAAATAAGATGTTCAGTTCTTCCTCGCTTAGTTTATTCATGGGAACGCGCAAGTCGATTCCTTCTTTTGCTGCAACAGCCTTTAGCAGTTGCATATTCCAACTGTCTGGGTTATCTGCGATCTTGCTCCAAGGGTATATTCCTCCTTCCGAAACAGACAGATCTGGATTATACGAGCGTTCCACATCGATATTGCTTACCACCCCAAGCCCACTACAACGTTCACATGCACCGTGAGGCGAGTTAAATGAGAAGCTATGAGGCTCAATCTGAGGAAATGATTCTCCAGTTTCAGGATCAACCAAATTTTCTGAAAAAAATACCTCCTCTTGCGTATCGAGCAGAACAAGATAAAGCTCCCCACCTGCAAGATTCATTGCTGTTTCTACTGAATCTGTAAGCCGCTTGCTAAACTCGGAGTCTTCTTTTCTGTCTGAATTTAAAACAAGCCGATCAACAACGATCTCTATATTGTGCTTTTTATACCTATCTAAGCTTATTTCTTCTTCTAGAGAGTAGAATTCGCCATCTACCCTTGCCCTGACAAACCCTTGAGCAAGAAAACGTGAGAAAAGCTCCTCGTATGTTCCCTTCCTATTCTTAACAACTGGAGAGAGCAGTGCTGCTTTCCCCTCCTTCTGCAAGATGGCGTCGACGATCTCTTGTACGGACTGAGACTGTAAACGCCTACCAGTTTTTGGAGAATGTGGGTGACCAGCTCTTGCAAACAACAAACGTAAGTAATCGAATATTTCCGTAACAGTGCCAACTGTAGACCTAGGGTTATGACCTGCTGACTTCTGATCTATCGAAATCGCAGGCGAAAGTCCTTCGATATAATCTACGTCTGGCTTGTCCATCAACCCCAGGAATTGTCTTGCGTAAGCTGAGAGAGATTCGACATAACGTCTTTGCCCTTCGGCATAGATAGTATCGAATGCCAACGAAGACTTGCCGGAGCCAGAAACACCTGTAATTACAGTAAGCTTACCCTTTGGGATTTCTACAGAAACATTTTTCAGATTGTGTACGCGTGCTCCTTTTACACGCAAAAACTCCTGCCCCATTAGCGATATGCTCCTTCAGGATCTGTGTTGTCCATTATAAATTCTTCCCCGAGCAGCCCAGACAGAGCATTAATTAGTGTATTTTGATTACTTCTCGCACTTTTTAATACCATTATATCGAAACGATCATCTCCATTTTCCACTAGTTCAGAATCTGCCGTATAGCATATAAGCTTAAACCTTTTGTCTTTCTCTCTTAAGGCATCAATTAGTTTATTCAAATTTCTTCCCTCCTGGGCTTTTAAATATGGAGCATCAGGGTCTATGAGCACTATCAAATCTTTAAAATCATACTCTTTTAATTTTTGCAGAAACTCGCTTAACATGTCTGCACTAAAGACTTGGATCGAGTGTTGGATACCGAAATTGTAAATCACCATATCTAAAGTTAAGCCATAAAACTCTTCCGCATCTATAAGTGCTATTGGACGCTTAGTTTCTGTGACCACTTTAGCGTAATCGTTTTCTCGCTGTTTAAATTTCCGCTTAGGAAAGTCTTGTAATGATGATTTGGTCTTTCCTAATAAATTATTAGCTTCACTCTTTGCTCTACCGCGACGACGCCTAGATCTTCCCGCCCTCCCTTTATACCTATGGCGAGAAACATCGATTTCATTTTCTGTCTTTGTATGCTTGTTGCTTTTTACTGTACTAGTCGCTTTTTTTACTCCCATGACTAGTTATTTTATCATTATTGGTAACTGACAATTCTAATTTCTAATTCAACCCTTCGTTCGGAGAGTTGTTGAAGCTGTAAGCTTAGAAGTTCGATCTCTGAACCAGATAAAACCTGCCCCCCAGGGGTAAGAATTGTTACCCTTACGAGTTCTATTGTCTCTAGCTCGCTAGTCTGCGGAATTACATCAACATTTAGTAGCTCTATCTCCTCTGAAATAACCCTAAAACCCCTTTTTAACTGTTGCGAATACTCTACCTCTAGTTGCTCTGGTGTACTCGTGGGCTCGATAATAGATACAGGAATCAGCTCTATCTCTAAAGATATTGGTTGGTTTACACTTGCAGAAACAATATCTGCAACTCTTTCCTTCTGATTAAAAGTTATCGGCTGCTCATCTTGCAAATTGTCCCTTAGGCGAACGTAGACATTAACTTCTTCTGAACCCTCTGTCGCGTTTTGATTTATTCCCTCTGGGATATGCACCCTAGTAGAGTCAAAAACAATTTCTTCATTTAGTTTTTCTAGCTCAATAATGATCAGGTTTTCGATGGTATCTGCCAGATCACGTCTGAACTCTGTATCTTCTTCCCTTGCTAGCAATGTGTTGATCAGATTGAGTTGTAAATCTACTGGTCTGTCAATTTCTTCACTCAGTGTCTGGATTAACTCTCCCCTTTTTGAATTGGTAATAAATACTCCCTCAGGAAAAAATACTGTAGCTTCTACCCCAACTAATTCACTTTCCCGATCAAAGCTTACGAGGATATCGTCGACTTGGCTTTCAGAAGATAATTCCTCTAACTCCCGATCTAATGTCTCGCTTACCTCCGATCTGATTTGTGACTCAGATATCGTCTGGATTAACAAGTATACCAGTGGAGCCCCAATTACAAGAATGGAAATTACGGAGGCAATTAAACCAAGACGGAACCTTTTCGTATCGTCCTTAGTCCAAGGGCGAAAACGCAAGAGGTACATGGTAATTACGCCGGAGAAGATCATACCTGTCACGTTTGCAACAAACAAAAGCAATGCCCCTAGTACTATTTCTTGTGAACCAAAAGCTATTCCTATCCCCACAACAGACAATGGAGGCAATAGTGAAAGCGATACGGCGGCTCCGGTTGCACTTGAGCTAATGCGTGGGTAATAAACTGCAAGTACGGCAATCACCCCAGATGCAATTGCAATAAAAAGATCCAACACAGTTGGGTTGGTACGGATTAATATCTCTTCTGTTGGCTGATTGATTGTAGTTAACAGTGTTGCAACAAGGCTAAGGAAGAGAATCAGTCCAACTGAAACAGAAAGCTGAATTAAAGCTTTTTGGGCAATATGTCTTCTAGAGGTAATGATACTTAAAGTCACTCCCATAATCGGCCAAGATAGTGGAGCGATAATCATCGCACCAATCACAAAAGCGGTGCTATTGGTGAGTAAGCCGAGAGTGGCGATTAGCGTAGCAAAACTAATGAGAATAATGAAACTGATCGTTAAGTCTGTCTCATGCTCTATCTCGTCGTAAAACTTTTTGCGCAGATTAGGATGTTCACTTTTTGGAATAGTTGTAATGATCTTTTTCCAAAACTTTGCCATAATACATTAGACATTATTTTAGATATGATTGCTAATTTATATGGAAATCGAGCTTGATCTAATTGACTACGTTATTGTGTATTTCATTGCTGTTTTTGTGTTTTTTGCTATTGATCTAGTATGGCTATCAGTAATTGCTAAAGAATTCTATAAAAAGTTCCTTGGCAAAATTATGCGTAAAAACGAGGATGGAAATCTCTCTCCACGTTGGTTAGAAGCTTTTGTGTTTTATCTTATTTACATAGCTGGGATTGTAGTTTTCCCTCTTAGAGAGGCGATCCAAAACGACGACCTTATCCTTGCTGGTTTACTTGGTGGTTTATTCGGACTATTCTGCTACGCAACTTATGACCTTACCAACCGTGCAACGTTAGAGCACTTCCCGCTAAAAGTTGTCATTGTGGATATTATTTGGGGCAGCCTGCTAACAACATTAGTTTCGAGCTTAACTGCATTTATCTTCCTTTCTGTTTTCTTGTAGATTATATATGCATATATATCTATATCTGTTCTACATTTAAGTATTGATTCGTGCTATCCTATAGTACGATGTTCCAGGATATATCCAAAGTAGAACAGAATCTTGCAGAACTGTTAGAATCATTTCCAAATATCGCTCAAATTCTTCAGAAACTTAACCAAAACCAGATAAAGTATGGGATTTATTCTGGGAGTTTCGTTGCGATCGCTAGCGGCTACAGGAAGACTAGAGATATCGACATTATTGTTGCAGACAGGGACAGCCTTCGACTAAGGCTTTTATTCCCTGAGATCAAAATTAAATCATTTCCATATTGCAGATTTAGCTATCTGGGAGAAAAAGATGAAGTAGAGATCATCTCCCACTCCGACATAAATGTTACTGAGCACACATACAGTTTTAGGCTTACGAATCTGGCCTGGCGCAACACCCACAAGATTTTTACGCCTCAGGTTTCATTAAATGTTTTAAACCCTGTCGATACTTTGCTCATTAAATCTTTCTTGCGAAGGGGAGAAGAGAAGGGGAAGTATGACCTAAGCGACATCTCTCAGCTGCTTCAAAGCACTGAAATCGACCATCGCTATCTTATTCGTCGATTACAGGAGATCAATCCAGACGAACGGGTGTTGAACTTCCTCAAGCAAAATAAGTTGCTTTTTAAACAGTATTAGTGGCAGGAAGCTCACAGAAACGGATTTTCCATCTCAAAGACAATTTTTGGTGTGTGTTTGTTCACCCTGTCTTTGCTGAGCCCATATTTGGCGGTATAAAAGACGTCTGCTGCGTCGAAAACTGCTATAGCGAGGTCTAACCCAAGATTTGCAGACACCCTCTTTACCAACTCCTCAGAACTGGCCTCGACTTCCACAAATGGGTCGATAAAAGGCCACTCGTCGATAGTAACTTCTGCGCCATCTAAGTGCCAAAGCTCTCGTTTCGTCTCTTGGTAACTTTTTTCGATAAAGCCTGCTGCTCGTAGGAAATCTACCCCTTTGCAAAATCGTCTATAACCAGCCCTACTTCTCATATACCATGAATGCTACCCGGGTCTATTATTACCTTGTATGCCATTGTAACCTTATCGGCTTCCTGCCCTACTCTTGCCCAACCTTTGATCTCGGGCCTTGGCGAGTAGAAAGTTGCACGCTTTTGCAAGAATTCTGGGTAGATCCGTTTTGCTTTTAACTTTTCTAACTTTTGCCTCTAGCTCGAAATTGATTGCTACAATATAAAACACGATATGGTGAAAAGTATAGTAACAAGAACTGTATATTTCTTTTTTGAAAGATTCTTCCTAGGCAGGTTTATTTCGAACTTAAGAATGCCCACTTGGCTCCCGCTTGTTCTTGCGAACATAATAAATCTGGCAACAATATTCCTATTCGGCTGGAATATCGTTGATGTCGCAATCTTGATATGGATAGAGAACCTTATCTATGTAACTTTGGTGCTTTTCAGCCTACTAATAAATAAGCCAAGCTTAGCCAAAACCGCAGGCTTTGTTGCTTTCTACGGGTTCTGGTTTGCTTTACTGGGTATCTTCCTTCTGGTTTTAGTTGAGGAGTCTAGCTTTCTTAACCTTACCGGACTGATTCAACTGACTGTGATTGTTTCCTTATTCTTAGGAAACTACCTGTTTGCTTTCTTGTATAGATATTATCGAGTGCTACAGTCGCTGAGTAAAAATATTGAGTCATACCATGACGAGATAATTCCCAAGATTATAGTCATGGCCTTTTTTTCCATGAGCTCGTTTACTGTTTTGAGTCCCGAGATACCAACAATGCTAATCGCTACATTCCTTGTAGGAATAAATCTGTATCTAGATTTATTCACCCATTTCTTAAAATGGTTTCACAACAGGCGTTGAAATCTGCACTTTATTCTTGTATACTAGTAGAGTGAATAACGCAAAAAAACTAGCAAACACAATCAGTAGCCTACCCGAGGAGCAGTTAACAGATTTTCTCGAAGGCATTCTAAGTGAATCGGAGTTAGAACAAATTGCTGCTAGGCTCGAGATCGTAGAACTGCTAAGACAAGGAGTCTCTCAGCACGAGATAGCCAAGCGTCTTGAGATTGGAGTAGCAACCGTATCAAGAGGTGCGAAAATGCTAAAACAAGGCAAATTCGATTATACCTGGGGCTAGCCCCCAACAATCTCACACTTCAATAGCTATTTACACTTTTTACTACTAATGATTATGGATAATATCAATGGGAATTTTGGGGACTTTGGAGGAATCTACCTCCCCCCCGAGCTGGAAAAGGTTCTAAAAGATCTTGCTAGGGATTATCAGAAGATAAGTATTAGCAAAGAGTTTAAAAATAACTTGCAAGAGATGTATCGCAGCTATGCTTCTCGGCCGAGTCTACTTTATTTTGCCAAGAAACTATCTGAGGAGGTTAGTTGCAAAGTCTATCTGAAACGGGAAGACTTAAACCACACTGGTGCTCATAAGATAAATAACGTCATTGGGCAAGGGCTGCTTGCCAAATCGCTAGGCAAGAAGAAACTCATCGCCGAAACAGGTGCGGGGCAACACGGTGTTGCAACAGCGACAATTGCTGCGTATCTCGGCTTAGATTGTGACATATACATGGGAAAAAGGGATCTGGAAGCCCAAAAGCCTAATTTGTACCGGATAAAAGTACTTGGGGCAAATGTAATTCCTGTAACGCAAGGCCAGTCAACGCTTAAAGATGCTGTTGACGTTGCTCTGAAGAACTATATAAAAGAAGTAGACTCTGCTTACTACTTGTTAGGTTCTGCTGTAGGTCCTCATCCGTACCCCACTATGGTAAGGGATTTCCAGAAAGTTATCGGTGAGGAAATTTATTCTCAGATACTTGAGCTTGAAGGTAAACTACCGGATAAAATTATTGCCAGTGTTGGTGGGGGGAGCAACGCAATAGGAGCTTATTACAGATTTATTGATGAGGAAGCTGTTGAGCTAATCGCTGCTGAACCTGCTGGTATGGGACGAGAGTCCAAAAGACATGGGCTAGCACTCGCAACAGGAAAACCTGGGTTAATCCACGGATTCAAGACCTTGGTTATGACTGGTGAGGATGGCGAGATAGAGGAGTCGTATAGTGCAGCTTCTGGCCTTGATTACCCTGGAGTAGGGCCTGAATTAAGCATGTTAAAGCAGAGCGGCAGGCTATCCCTAGCCGAGATAACTGATGAGCAAGCTGTTGCAGCTTTCACTAGCCTCTCAAGACTCGAAGGAATAATCCCAGCGCTTGAGTCAGCCCACGCAGTTGCATACTTGTTCAAGCACAAGGAAGAACTCAAAAAGAGTGAGCTCATTGTTATCAACCTATCTGGCAGAGGTGACAAAGATGTAGAAAACGTCTACGAGAATTACCTGAAATAGATCTACTAGCCATGGGACTTACAAGCATCGTCAGCAAAAACTGCTAAAATAGTCCCATGGCGATCCTACCTCCATCAAAACTGAAGAACTGGGAAATACTCGAGAGCAAAGACATCTCGCCAAGCAAATGGATACCCATTAGACAAGACCTGATTAAGTTAGCTCACAAAGATAAAGAAGTTGATTTCGTCCTACTTGCAACTGGACCTGCATCGATGTTATTCCCATTCGATAAAGATAAGAACTTGATTTTAGTCAGACAATACAAGCATGGAACCGGGGATCTAATCGTAGAGGGTGCTGCTGGGATGATCGACGAAGGAGAAACTCCAAAGCAAGCTTGCGTGAGGGAAGCGAGAGAGGAACTCGGAGCAATTGTAGAAGAATCTGAGCTCATTGCACTCGGCCCACACTCACAAATGCCTACGAAAAGCACACATGTCCTACATGGGTTTACAGCATTCGATGCCGAACTAACTGAAGAGCAGATTTTAGATGATCAAGAAGAGATAGAAATAATCAGGCTTAAACCTGCCGATGCAGTAAAAGCTATCGAATCTGGAGAGATCTGGGCCTCAGACACCGTTGCCTTCATACTTAAAATTAAGCTGAAGTATCCGGAGCTGTTTTAATATTATTATATAGTAGGATCGAGTTAAGTATGGGTAAGTTCGTAATATTCGCACACGCAAGAAGTGGAAGTACGTCACTAGCAAAAGTGTTGGGCGAGGGCAATGGCGTAAATATGGCAATAGAGCCTTTTCACCAAGACTACTCCAAGTGGAACCCCAATGAGCCAAACTATAGCCAGCTCATTACAGACCGTAGTTCCTTGCTAACTGCCCTAGAACAAATTTTTAACAAGCACAATGCAATGAAAGTGCTACAGTACCAGTTCCCTGCAGAGATTTATACTGAACTATTAGCCCAAGAAGTAATTAAGATTATATTTCTAAGGAGAAGAAACTATATAAATGCGGTGATCTCTGGTCTTATAGCGGAGCAAACTGATATTTGGAAGAAAGAAGATGCAACAAGTGAGGTTATTTACTCCCAGCTAAAACCGCTAAACATCAGTCGGGCAAGAGAGATGCTAGATTACGTCTCCACTCAGATGAATTATTACGAGGATTTCTTAGAGAAAAACCGAAAAGGGGACTACATCAAACTGTTTTACGAGGATCTATATTCAGATGATAAGAAAACTAATATAGAGACTATTAAACGCATATGCAAGTTCTTAGAAATTGACTTACCTAGCGAAGAGGCAATTAGCAAACATATGCTCCCTAGTTCGGCAAAGATTAGCTCCAAAGGTGAGTACGAACAGATACCTAACTACGAGGAAGTACTTAATGCACTAACAAAGCCAAGTTAGTGGCGGTCCCGACCAAAGGATTAAACCCTTGTGCGATTGCATAGGATCTAATCCCTTTCTTCATCATACTCCAGAATCCCAACGATAATTAGCTTTTCGATGTCGATTCTTAGTAAATTAGCCATAATCGTTGTGGCGAGCAGAACATCAAAAATCTCCTTGGATACATCTTCGATATTCTTCTGACCTTTAGATGTACGCTGGTTGTTATCCATACTTAGGACTGCATCTGCTAACTCGCCCAATTCTTCCTGGATCTTTGCAAGCTGGATATATTTCGTCGAGGAATCGGACACATCGACGTTGTATTTATCTACTAGAATCTGAGTAACCTTTTCCGTATGTTCTCTAAGTTCCTTAACTGTTATTTTCTCTCTTGACATGATGTAAATATAGCAGATAGATCGTTCCAGCTGTGATGTAGTGGTAAATAGCTCTCCCGTCTAGAAATTCTGTGGGGGCACAGAGTATTTGTTGGGCATCAAAAATCCAAATAATAAGCCCAGTCACAAAACTAAGCAGGGCATAGTTGAATAGTTTTATCTGCTTTGTAATCTTTGCCTGATACAAATAATATTCAGAAGCAATTACTGCTACCACTCCTAGTCCAAATAGAACTCTACCTGACTGGCCTTCCAGCAAGGTAATAGAGGCTAAATAAGCTAGTTGGAATATGCTGGCAAAAAATATTTTTTTCTTTAGAGAAAGATTAAAAATGATATTTAGGTTACGTATTAGCAAAAAATTTATTAAGACAAACATAGCAAATAGATCGATCAACTGAGCATAAAAGGAAAAGGAGGCATCGTACACTGCGGAAGCGCTACCTATGAGAATAGAAATAACTCCAAACACTTTGGCTGTTTTATTTTTGCGTGTCAAAAGATAGATACCCAAAAAGATATATGCAAAGTTTGAAACAAAATATCCAAGTCTTGCTATTAGTCCAGCACCGGCTTCACCACAGTACTCGACAGTAGGCTGTTTGCTGCTACCAAAAAGTGTTACCCAAAAATCGTTCATATCACTATTGCTATATGTAATACTATAGGCTAACATTATTGACCAATCGAACTTGATTAGCAATTTACAGTATAATATAGCTGAATTATGCAAAAGAACATCTTAAATAAAATCAAACAGGTGAATCTACCTGTAATAACTCTCAAAGAGGGCGACTATTTTGTAGCTTATACACCAGCTTTAGACTTATCCTCCTATGGCAAAGACCTAAAAGAGGCTCAGAGGCACTTCACTGAGGCAGTCGCAATATACTTCGAGGAGATTATCGAAAATGGCAGCTGGTATGATGAGCTTACGTCATTAGGGTGGACAATTAATGAAAAGAAACAAGAGTTCCTAGCACCAGTCGTTGTATCCCACGATGTACAGGAGGTGCCTATTGAACTTAATCATGCCTCAATTTAAGCCAATAAAACGCAAAAAGTTTGAGAAGTTCTTAGTTTATATAGGTTGCGAACTTAAGCGAACCAAGGGAGACCACTTCATATACACAAAACCTGGGCTAAGGAGACCTATTGTGATTACGAATAATAAAGACGTTCCACCATTTCATATCCGCACAAATTTAAAAACGCTTAACATGACTGTCAAGGAGTTTGAGGAGATAATGAGTAGGATCTAAAACATATTCTTAATTATTACTCACCAGCAAGTAAAGAATAAATTCTCATACTCTGATAACTACCATCTGGCATAGGATTCCCATCTCTTTCCACACCTTCAAATGTGAACCCAGCCCTCTCCGCCACCCTTTGTGAGCCGATTTTTTTTCTGCAGCCCCAAGAGACACTCTATGTACCCCAAGCTCTTCACGGTTCTTATTTACCAGCTTATAGATTTCTTTAGAGTCAGTATGCTCAAGAGGTGTCAATCTTATATTGTCATTCACAATCAGTTCCATTAGTTTGCGCACTTCGTACAAATACCAAAGAACTCTAGAGAGTGGCTCGTGCGCTTGTATCCTGTAGTCTGCTCGATGTTTTTTTCAGTTTCCTCTAAGTGCTCCCCTATATGAACTGGCAAGATTTCGCTGCATTCTGTGCATACCAGATGATGGTGATGATCTCCCCGCTCCAGCTCATAGCGGTTGTGCCCTTCGAGAAGACTAATCACCTTTATGAAGCCTTCTTTTGCTAAAGATTCAATAGTTCTATAGACAGTCGAGTGATTCACTTCCTGCTCAGAATTTTCCGAGTCCAGAGCTAATGCACGCTCATGAATCTCGTTCAGTGTAAGAGGCTTCTCTGCCTTATCTAGAACCTGCAGAATATTATCTCTATTTCCGGAAGCTCTATAACCCTTATCTTTAAGCGACCGCTTAATGTCTATTACTGTAATCTGCTTATCCTCTCCCATAATTTGATCAATTAATTTGCGGGACTAGGACTCGAACCTAGATCGACGGTACCAAAAACCGCTGTCCTGCCATTAGACGATCCCGCAATCGCGAGTAGAATTTAATGAACAATTATAACAGGTAAGGTTGGAACAATGAACTATAGAGGTCCCCTCTGCACCACTACCATTCCTGCTTCAGAGAACCTGGAAAACTCCTCATATAGTATTACTCTATATGTCGCATCATTAGCCTTATCGGCAGGGATATCAAATGTGAATTCATAATTATCAAAGTAATCATACTCGCCATCATAAAGATTACCTTCAGAATCTAAGATCCTTGGGATAGGAAAAGAGTAGTCTGGAGTTTCATCCCTGCTTACGTTAGTCACCAAGCGACACTCACTTATATTCCCGCTCAGTGGGCTACACTCAAAGCTTTCGATTGAAATATCATAGTCATTTAATTCGATTTCCTCCCCAACCTCGTATTCATTCTCAGCTAGGAAATCGCTAATATTAACAGGGGCTAATTCCAACTTATAGTTTTTGCTTAAATAGCCGTCTCTAAGATTTATATAGTAATCTTTGGCAGCATCTTCAGTCTTCATGTAGTATACATAATCGAATTTCTTACTATGCCCTGGATTGATCTCTTCGTAATAATTCCAATACTCAAGACCCAGATAATCACCATCTTCGGGATTAAAGAGTACCCCATCCTCTGAGCTAATTGACGGTGGTGTCACAGATAGAGAGGAAGTGGAATTATTTGTTGCCTCGAGCCTAACATATATTGCAGCCGGCTCATCTGACTGTTTTATTTCTCCTAAATAGACCTTAGACTGTAAGACTTTATAGCTAACCAATCCAGTATTTACAGTTGAACCACTAGGAAAAGTTTCTTCTGCTAAAGGGCTACTATCCGAGCTCAAAGAAGCATAAACTAATGCAATAACTAGAAAGCATATGCAGAGCGTGAGGATTGTAACTCCTGTAATACAGCCAAAGAATAATATACCCCCATTCTTAAATGTTTCTCTCATATAGGATTATAGCGTAAAATCAAGCATGAGAATTGCACATTTGTACCCAGACAAAATGAATCTTTATGGAGACATTGGAAATGTTATTGCTCTAAAGAAGCGTTGCGAATGGCGTGGAATAGATGTTGAGGTAGTAAACATAGTAGATGGAGATCTATTGGATGATGAGTATGATCTGTATTTTATGGGTGGGGGGCAAGATGGGGACCAGATGTCAATTTACGAGGACTTCAGAGAAAAAAAGGGGGAGAGGCTGAAAAGCGAATTAGAACAAGGTAAACCGATGCTTGCGATTTGCGGTGGTTACCAGCTTCTAGGTGAGTATTTCCTTGATGCAAAAGGGAATAAAATCGAAGGGCTCGGTTTTCTACCAATTGAAACTGTAGCTCCAGGCCCCGAGCTAAAGCAAAGGGCTATCGGGAATATAGTTACAAGCTTGGAGGATGATGAGATCAAGCAACACTATACAAGACTTAGTACACTTGTGGGGTTCGAGAATCACTCTGGTAGAACCAGAATTAAGCCCAATTCAGATAAAAACGTAAGCATACTCGGGAAAGTCCTTGTGGGAGAAGGTGATAACGAGGACGGGATTAGTGATGGCATAATTTATAAAAATACGATTGGGAGTTACATGCACGGCTCACTTCTACCCAAGAATCCTCATTTTGCAGATTATATTTTAAAAAAGGCTCTAGAATTAAAAACAAGTAGCTCGATTGAGCTAGAGGAAATAACCGACAGCGAAGAAGTATCGGCACATAATTATATTTTAAACAGATACAATATAAAATAGTGAGAATTAGAGACTTCGTACATAAAAAAAAGCTAGGACAAAACTTCTTGAAGAGTACAGAACACATAGTTTCTCTCCTAGAGGCGATTGAACTTTCCGAACGAGATAGAGTACTAGAAATAGGTCCTGGGCTTGGGGCAATAACCGACTTTCT
>JBMCLZ010000005.1:0-15147 GCA_048615025.1 Candidatus Dojkabacteria bacterium
TTCCTGCATTATTGTTTGCAGTAGTACCTAGCCGGATTGCGCCAGCTACATCTAATTTTTCTAGTGGAGAGGCAACGCCAATTCCCACCCTATCGGTAGCCCCTGCGACGGTAAGTAAATTAGCATCGGTATCGCCCTCAGCAACAAGACTTACAGCGTCTCCCCCCTGATTAAACACGAAACCACCATTATTTACTTCCAAAACATCCGCATTAGTGACTTCAAGACGAACCGAGTTCCCGTTTGTAGCAAAAATATCTAGTTTACCGTTAGAGTTTGCTCCCTCTCCAATTCTCACCAGGTTAGCACTTTCATCAACGCTAAAAGAGGCTGTCAGTCCGCTACCACCAATAGCAAAGTCTAAAGTTGCATCGGTCAGAAAAGCAGCTGACGCACTTGTACTAAAGATGTTATTAGCACAGTCGGGAGCAGAAACATCGCACAGTAATTTATCTCCCCAATATAGATCTGTAGAAGGTGTGTTTGCCTGAGCAGTTGTAGACAGCAATCCGTCTGGGCTGCTCCCTAGTTCGATCATATCAGTGACAACCAAACGGTCGTCTACAATCACATACCCTGCATTGTTTGCGCTCAATATTAGATCTTCGCTACCAACAACGTCTCCTGCTGTTATGTAAAGCGGAGACTCTGAGGTAATACTGGAAGCAGTGCTATTAGTGAAATCTAGGTTGTTAGCTATACTAACATTCCCAGCACTTGCAAAAGTTGCTGGCACGTCGCTACGAACCCCAGTAGTACTTACCTCGAAAATGTCTGAACCATTTACATCTAAGTCGATAAGTTTGCCTGTGAAACCTGCCGCAGGGTTTACATAAAGAGCGGTCTCACTGCCAGCGAGTCCAGTTCCGAGAATTGTGGTACCTGCAAAGGAAAACGAACCGTAAGTCTCTCCAGGGACGTCATCGATAAAGCCAAATTCATCTGTGCCAAAGCCGAATACCAGACGATCGTTTGTAGTTTCATCGTATCTAAAATATGCATCGGCATCGCTTCCAAAAAGTAAACTTCTGTCGTCTGCAAGTAATAGATCTCCCCCACTAAACTCCCATCGATCGCCGGTGGTATACTCTATTTGTCCGGTGCTACCATCGCTAGCAAACATATTTAGTATCGCATTACTAGTTGATCCATCTCCTAATCTTGTTGTATTTAAGTCTACATCCACACTAAACGCACTACTTAACCCAGTACCTCCGAGAGCAAAGTCGCGGGCTGTGTTTAACGGATGTATTGTTGTTCCAGTCTCAGTGAATAAGGAAGAACCACCTGCTTGCCATCCACAATTTGTTTCACTAACATCACAAACTAGATCATCACCCCAGTAGAGATCTTCTGTTGTAGCAGCACCAGAACCACCTGCTAGCAGAAGGCTATTTACATTTGTTCCTAACTGGAAATCTCCATCTACCTGGAAATTACCTGATTCGTCGATCATTGCCACTTCTGCCCCAGCATTGTTTAGAAATGAGAGTTTATAGTCGGTATCAGTAGTTATATCTAAGAAAGCTGAAAAGCTAATTTCGGTGTCTATAGCACTGAAGTAATTGCCTCGGAAAGATAATTCCCCAGAATCTGCAGTGGAACCAGTGGTAGTGTTATCTAAGATTAAGTCGTAACCTGCATTACCTGTTACTGAAAGATTACCGTTATTAAATACGCCATTACCTGTGACTGAAAGCCCCCCACCGACTTCGAAGGCATCATCTGTTCTTAAAATGTTTGTTCCATTGTCGAACAAATTCGTGTCATTACCAATTACTAACCCACCTGCACTCCCAGTGGCATTTAGTGTTAGTCTACCTGTGCTCGCATCAAAGAAAAATGGAGCACTGCTATCTGTTCCGCCAAGAGCTAGGTCGTCTGTCGTAACAGTTAAGTAAGTTGTCGTACCACCATCTGTAAATAGACCAGCACCACTGGCAGTAGCCCAACCACAATTGGGTTCGCTGATGTCGCACAAGATATCATTTCCAAAATAGAGATCGCTTGTTGCTGGACTTGCCGCTGCACCAGTTCGTAAGACGTTTGTTGTAGTAGCACCAAGGAACACTTCTGTAGCAAAAATATCGCCAAAAGGATCGGAGGAACTGCCAATCTGAGAAGTTCCGGAAGCTCCGCTGGTCAAGATGTCACCACTTAGCTCGATATTTCCAATTACATCCAATATTTGGCTTGGGGATGTGGTGCCAATCCCGACTCTGGAAGTGCTTTTGTCTAAGAATAAATCATTAGTAAAGAAGGATATATCGGCATTTGTTGTGCCATCTGTAGAGAACTCAAGGATGTTACTTGTAGTATTATAATTTATTGTTCCCTGATCTGAGCTGCTTGTTCCAATATTTAACCCCGAAGAGCCTAAGAATAGGCTCCTCCAGCGGTTACTGTTACTGCCAAGGTTATAAATGTCGTTTATACTTGGAAGAATATCGTTATCGAAACTGAAGTCTCCTCCATCGAGCACGATGATGTTTGAATCTGCACTAGCATCGCTGGCATAAAATGAAAGCGTCGGATTATTTGTATCATTAACTCCATCCCCTATCCGAACAACATTTGCATCAGTATCGATACTAAAAACGCTAGCAAGAGTAGTTCCACCAATAGCGAAATCGTCGCTAGTTTGCTTAAGAAAGCTAATCGTCCCAGAGTCGTCGAACAAGCCGCTTCCTCCAGCAGCCCAACCACAGTTGCTCGCAGAAACATCACAAAGGAGATCATCTCCAAAGTACAAATCTCCATTTGCACTAGTCCCAACAGAACCAATGCTAAGAATGTCGTTTGAATTGCTTCCCAGCTGCAATCTTCCAGTAGTACCTGTATCAATTATGGAGAGTAAAGTATTCGTACCATCACTAAAGTTTAATCTATCCGTACCATCGAAACTTGCTTGTATATCTGCGCTGTCACCAAAACTCAGCGCCGTGTTGTCCTGCAACTCCCATGCCCCAGTAATGTCTAGATTTGCCCCAGCATCGAAATCGATCGTTACAGAGTTTGTCCCTGTAGTTGTATTGACTGCATTACCACCAAAAATAGACAGCGTCTCAGCACTAGTTATTGTTTGATTCGTCCCGCTATCTGCTGCTAGACCGAAGTCTGTATCGATACTGCTCCAAGATAAATTACCCAAACCATCTGTACTTAAGACTTCACCATTAAACCCCGCATCTGAAGGGAGGATTAGTGAATAATCTACTCCCATATCACTTGGACTGATTTCTACACTGTTACTATTTCCATCGAACAGAGTTAGAGCCGCCAGGTTACTTGTTGAACCTAATGTCAGCTCGCCCCCATCTATATTTGTGTCTCCACTGATAAAAACATTACCTGTACTTCCCTGATCAGAAAGCGCGAACATCACATTCGTGCCATCAGTAATCTCTAAACGATCATCTGTAGCTTCGTCATATGTAATGCGAAAATCGCTATCGTTACCAAAAATGAACCCGAGGTCATCGCCAATAGAAAAGTTTCCTCCAGTCCAACTCAATGTATCAGATATGTATTCAAACCGACCTGTGTCGCCGCTTGTGGAGTAAAAATCTAGTTTCCCGTTATTAGAGGAGCCATCACCTATCCTTACTATATTTTCACTCTCATCGACACTGAACGCAGAAACTAGAGTGGAAGACAGAGAAAGGTCTGATCCAATAGAAGTTAGGTATGTAACATTTCCATTGATTGTCCATAATCCACCTCCACCTCCCGAAGCTGCATTGAGTGCTTGAAGTATAGAGTTGGTTCCTAAAGGCAAGGTTGTATTTGATGAATCGCTAAATGCAATATCACCAGTATTTACGTCATTGAAGTTTATTACACTATCACTATTAACCACATTTCTTGCTTCGTCAGACACAAAAGCGAATGGCACTGATTGTAATAACTTACGGGTGAAGGTTTCTGGAGCAGCGAAGGAGTTTTGCCCAGATATATCTTCTGTGTCAAAATCGATTTGAAGGTACAAGCTACTATCAGCTCCCCAATCTACACCTCCACCTGAAATGTTACAACGAGTACTTGCACCGTCCCCATCCGTTGTCCAGCTTCCGCCCAAAGCAGTTATACAGTGCTCTCCTATAGGTAAGTTAAATACTCCGTTGTATTCACTTAGTTCTACATCTGTAATGATCTCACTCCAGAGGGCTGTACCACCCGATGGATCTGCATAGATGGATGCGCGAAAGTCGCAAGTGTCTGCACCAGCCTTCACACAAGCTGGTGAACCATTCGTTAGGTTTGTGCCATCTGCGAGGTTTACAATCTTACCCTGAAAGTTAAGCTGCTGATTGATCGAAGCGTTAGTTTTGGAACTGAAAACAGATACGAAAAGCAGTACAAATATCGACACCAATAACAGGAAACCGAACTGCTTTTTTTGTACAGCAACTATATTCACAGGCAATTATTTAGTTTTTATTAAGTGCAATCCTCCCTATGATTACATATTAAAGTAACCACAATTTCTGGGCAAGCAATATTGGGGATTTGTATAAATATTTACTCGAACCTTAAAGAAGAATTTAAATTATACTCGCGAAGGATGTCTTCTTCAGAGAGCGGATAGTTAAAAATTTTTAGCTCATCTAGTTGCCCACCAAAATATGCATTGATCCCACTAGTCCATCTATACGCCCCAATATTAAGATTCATTGAGCTAGAGACCGATATAGGTAGAAGAGAAGTCGTGTTAATTGAGTCTAGCTTGCCGTTTATATAAATTTTCATGCCAACACCCTCTTCATAAACACAGTTAACATAGATCCATTCGTTTATGGGTATCTGTCCAACGCTGTCATAATTTACATTAACGTTCGCAGTATCTACCTTTCTACATCTAATTGTGCCATCGGAATTTATTCCGAGTCCAGACCCATTCGCACTAAGAGCAGACATCTGAGTAAGAATGTAGCCAAAATTCGCAGAATTGTCTCTTTTCACCCATACTCCAATTGATAAGTTATTGGATGGGATGTCACCATTTGTAGTTAGGTTATCGTTAACCCCATCGAAATCAAGCCCTCCGTTCTTCCTCCCTGCTACCCAATCAGCAGCAGGATCCATATTCGTTAAAGTCCCATGGTTTCCATTGCCACTGTAATCATAAGCAGTACTACCCTCTCCCTCATCGAATTTCCAGTACCCTACTGGTGCCCCCCCGTTGTATTCTATAGCAACTTCTCTTGGGGTTAGTGCATTGTCCCAGACCTTTAGATTATCTATCTTACCTGCGAATGCAACTGTTCCTGAATTTAAGGGGTTATCACCTATTGTAATATCCTCTCCTCCATTATGTATATTCCCACTCCCTGCTACACCTGTACCCGCCTCTCCATTAACGTAAACTATTACTTCCTGACCATCATAGACACACGTAGCTTGATTCCATTCATCATTCGCATAATCAAAAGTTCTACTATACGCCACTATTTGATTTGTACCTGTTGTAGATATCCAGCATCTGACTCTGCCATCAGTTTCGACGCTCATCTCAAATTCGTAGTTGCTGCTAGCGTTTGCTTTGCTGGTAATAATCTGTCGGTTGGTTGTAGTGTTAGTTTTAAACCATGCAGAGGTAGTGAGGGTATTAGACCAATTAAAACCAGCAGTATCTGATACGGATATGTAATCATCAGCCCCATCAAACTCTAAAGCACTGCCGAGTTTTCCTCGCCTCCACTCGTCTCCTGACATGTTCTGTAGTGTTCCATTGTACCCATTGCCACTTGCGTCAGCTGCATTAGTACCACTCTTTTCGTCGAGTTTAAGGTGGAGAAGGGGGTTTGATGATGTAGTGATTTCCGTGTCAGTTCGTATTGTCCGTAATTCTTTGCCTCCCTGACTAGTCCCGTAAGAATCGTATAAATTTTTAATTTCAGTACCTGACAAGGCGCGATCCCATATTTTAACCTCATCCATTAGACCATCGTAGTCCCACTTTGTCTGCTCGTTATAACCTAGATGCAAAGGCATCTCGTTTGTTGAATAATTACCACTTCTTGTCCACTGACGCATTAGGGATCCGTCTTGATAAATACTCCATAAACTACCATCCTTCACTAATACCGCATGATACCAGTTACCGGCTACAAGATTTGATGAAGATGCTATGTACTCCGTCCCTCCTCCTGAAGTACTTCGCAACCATGCTGATAAGTCATTACCTCTAATCTTAAAGATGACTGTTTGTCTTCCACTGCCTGGAGAATCTCTGCGTTTTTCCATTATCGATCTATCACCTGAAGTCACATCTGGTCTAATCCATACGCTCCAGGTAATTTCATTGCCAACCAAATAATCGTTATTACTACCCAATAAAGCATTATCATTTTGAGGGGCACTAAAATCTAGACAATGATTGCCTCTCTTGCAGCTACTGGACCAATCTGGATCATCAGACTCACTGCTACTGGAATCTCCAAGATATCCAATCCCACCGTTTGTACCTTTGTTATTAAGGACCTGGCCAGACCCCTCTTCCAGATCATAGTACCCGATATAATCATTCGGAGCATTTGGTATGCTACCGCCTTGAGTAATAAAAATTTCCTCAACCTGTTCTTGTTGTAAGGTGTAATCATAAACTCTCACGTCATCAATTATGCCTTCAAAGAGATTAATACTTCCTACAGAATATTCATGTCCCCCAATGTGTGTGTCGTATGTGCTGCTTAAAGTCATATCATTTGTATCAGTACTTTCTGCTTCAAGTATTCCATCGACATATAATTTCATACCGTCTATCGGGGAGTACGTACACACGGCGTGGTACCAAGTATTGCTGGAAACGGTTGTGGTAGAATTGACCTCAACACTCCCAGATACAGTGTGCTTCCTACATTGAATCTGAGAACTGACGATTCGTATACCATTAGCAGAAGCTGAAGTAGTAGACTCTTGCCCAACAGCCATCTGGGTAGTTGCAGGCACTGAAGTATTAACCCAGGCGGCTATAGTTGTATTATTAGACGGAAGAGAAAAAGGAGTATTTATAATATCATCAACTCCATCAAAATCTAGGGCATTACCAAGTCGTCCAGCAACCCAATCACTATCATCCATATTGTTTAAAGTACCATCATAAGCATTTAAAGAAGAGTCATCAGCCGTAGTACCCGTTCGTTCGTCCAACTTCCAATGGGCAACAGGACCAGGAGCGTAGTTGTAGGTGTTAAGAACATCTTGTTGGTCTAAGGATTTGTTGTACAACCTCACATCATCCATTTCCCCATCGAAGTAATTTAGTTGTGAGGTTCCATCTAATCTTCTACCAATTGATTTAGTACCAGAGTTAATTATACTTCCGATTTCATCTTCTCCAACTAGTTGACCATCTATGTAGAAACTTACTGTGCCACTAGGATCGTTTTCTTTAACAACTGCTACATGATGCCACGTATTAATCCCAATTGTTCCTGTAGAGGTAACGGTTACCTGACCATCAGCTCTGAACATTAAATTTCCTCCCGTTGTCACCATAAAACTCCAATAGCCATTTGCTGCACTTCCCGCATCATAAATTGTCATATTATTAGCTAATGAGTCGACATTAACCCAAGCAGCAACCGAAACTTCTGAGATAGGACCTAATTGAGTACTTGAACCTAGATCGATATAGTCATTAGAGCCGTCGAAATCTCTCGAGTTTCCATACACACCACTAGAAGAACTGAGACCATTGGTATAGATACCATTATTGCCATTCTTACTACTGTCTATTGCGGTAGTACCAGAAGATTCATCCATCTTCCACCAGCCAATAAGCCCATCGCGGAGTCTATTTGGAGAATCACCGGCTACGGCGTTCCCAACACTATTGTATTCGTTAAGTACTTCTTGCTCAGATAAGGCTCTTGGCCAGAGCTTGACTTCGTCTATTAAGCCCTCAGGATTAAGCTGAGTAGCTATACTATTATCTGGTAGTCCAATTCTTAAACTAGGAATTTGTGGATCTTCCGTAATGTTTACTGGGGTGCCAGATGCTTTTAGTTCTCCATTAATGTATAGCTTTACCGAATTTGTAGTATTTGTTCCATCCCATGTTCCTAAAAGATGAGTCCACTCGTTGTATTCTATACCTGCTGTAACTTCACCCTTGTAATTATTATCTACAACAACCCATTTTATTTCTTCGGTAGCTGTATCGAACAAGATAGTACCTCCCTCTGTATCGGTATGAGCACCATTGCCAACAATATACTGATTATTGCCAGTGTCTCCTTCTAGCAACACCCAGACTGAGTATGTAAATGGAGCCTCTGTTCCAATCTCTGTATTGATATCTATATATTGTCCGGTGCCATCAAGATGCATACATCTGTCATTTATACACTCATCAACGATACTTGGATTGTTTTGAAGAATACCATTATTCCCCTGGCCAGATTTGTCGTAAACTGTTGAACCTTCTACGTCATTAAAGTCTAAGTGAATTATTGGGCCTGGACCAACCTCTTCATTACCAATGATCTGAGTATCTGCTGGGTCGTCTGCGTAGTTTGCCACTGCAATCCAGTCTATTTCTAGGGCTTCACTTAGCTCAGCATTCTCTAAACGTATATGCATATCTTCATCGGGTACATTTGTAGAAATACTCCCATCACTACTATTATTAATATAGTAGTCTACCCCACTACTGTTTACTCCAAGCTCAAAGACATTAAAAGAAGCATCTTCTGTGGTTGCCCCGCTTTCAGAAACGGTACCCTCATTACTACTTCCTCGTAAGAAGTTAGCACCATCATTGGTACCATCGTCAGTAAAGTAATACGCACTATCATCATTATCGAAACTAGAGGTCAGAGAACTGTTTGAGAAGCCTTGAAAGAGAGGACCTGTAGAAGTTGTGTCTTGTTTGCTTCTGAATACAAGTCGACTAGACGTGTCAAACGTTTGGTTACTCAGTATAGCTTCGGTAGTAGCAGAGTCAGAGAGGGTAAGTATGCCTGTAGTTACGGAGGGATCTCCGAGTGAGGAGAAATTATCGAATTCATATGTGGTGGGTGCAGTGTCACCAAAATCATCAAAGAACTCGAAGGTCTGCTCTCCGTTGGAATAACTCTCGGCACTGGGATTACCATAGTACATGTAGATAGTTGTGCCTGTGCTGGGAATGTCGGGGATACGTACCCAGATGTCTGTGCTAGCACTACTCCCACAACTTAAGTCAACCTCTTCGACCCAGTAATCTAAGAGATTACCTTGCACATCTGTAAAGCGGATATCCCGACAATCGGCTTGTAGCTTCCCTTCGTTGAATAAACCTTGTGTATCTATCCCAGTGACTTGGTATTGGATGTCTACTAAAGCACTGCTGTTACCGCTTATCTGTATCTCTCTTCTATACAACCAAGCATCGTTGAACCACTCTGCTTTTACAGCCTCTGCGGTGAAGAAAACAAAGTAGGCTGAAATAGTAAGGATAGTCAAAAATGCAGCTGCTAAGATCTTTTTCCAGTTTTTTGTAAATATTTTTTTGCGCATACCAAGACAGCTTATCTAAATAGTCTTACAGAAATCACTATATAGGTAAAGCTAATCTGTGAGCCGTAACTATTCTGGCATCTCTCCAACTATAATTACAACATCAGCTTCTGAGTCCTCCTCACCTGTGGGCAATTCATCCAAAATTTGATTGGATCCTACATCTGCGATCAGATTCTGAGACATATTTGGCTTTTCTTCTCTGTTTTGGAGCACGACACTTACCCCCTCGTAGAGATTTGACGTAGAAACTGTTGATACCACCAAATAATTGGAGCTGGCACTTGAAAGAGCTTCAGAAACGACTTCGATGTCTTCACGAAGAACTCCAGAAGTATAGCGGAGCTCAATCGTCAAAGGCTTTTCAGCTGCGGGGATCTCTTCTTCTGCAACTTTTTCTACTCTAATTGTATAAGAAGAAAAATTGACTATTCTTTTTTGATCATCATCGTAAATAATGACCCTTTGAGATTCTGGCATCACGATCAAGTAATGCCCTGCTTGTACATCCCTATAAAACACTGGATTCTCTTCTAGTAACAGCTGGGGGTCGTCAACAAGTGCAACATTTACACGTTCGTCTTCACCTATTTCCACCAGCTCCCTTACGTTACCAACTATTCTCTGAAAATCTTCATTTGCAACAGCACCTGCAACACTACCCTCTAACTCCCGGTTTTCTTGATAAGTCATGTAAAACAGTGCTCCTAAGGTTGCAGAAAGTAAGGATAAGGTAACCATAACATTTCGGGTAGAAAAGACTGTTCCGAGCACTTGTCCCAAACGACCAGCCTTACTCTTTTTGTTTAGATAATTGCTACTAGCAGTTGATACATTAGTAGAACCATTAGTAGAATCCCCAGCGGATTCCTCATAGTTTGAAGCATAATCGTTGGTGTTCTGCCCTGAGATACTGTTGTGTTCGTTTGGTAAGGTCATAATTTTTTAGCCACTTAACAAATAAAAACTTAACTATTAACTTAGTTCGATATTGTATCCAGAATAGCAACTTTCTAGTAGAATGTATACATGCAAATTGAAGGACGAAATCCAGTAATAGAACTACTCCGCTCCAAGGTTTGGATCAAAAAAGTGATCGTACAATCTGGGATAAATGTAGACGAGAAAATTAATGAAATCCTTAAACGCGCTTCGAACAGGCAGGTGTTTATCCAACGCAAAGACAAAAAGTACTTAGATCGTATTTCGCAGACGGCGAATCATCAGGGAGTGATCGCTGTTGCAGACTTCGAATACTCGAAATTATTAGAAGTTATCGAAAGCAATATCGAGAAAAAGTCTGCAAACAAACTTATCTACATTAGAGAAGCCCTGCACGACGACAACATTGGCGCGATTGCAAGGAGTGCCGAGGCTGCTGGCTTCACTGGGATAATTATACCTCCAAAAGCCGATATCTCGCCTCAGGCGTTTCGGGTCTCGATGGGTGCTTTGGCAAACATAAAGGTTATTCGCGAGAATTTGTTCAATGCGATTAAGACTTGCCAGAAAAACCTTATACGATCTGTAGCAATTGAACGAGACGGTAATGATACGCATTACGAGGTGGATCTAACTGGAGAAATAATGCTTATTATTGGAGGCGAAGACAAATCTCTAAGCCAAGAGGTTATCGACAAAGCAGACATTTGTGTGAACATTCCGATGCAGGGCAAAATTAACTCGTTAAATATGTCTGCTGCAGCTGCTGTAGTTATTTTTGAAAAGCTAAGACAAGATGCTATAATCTCCGAGTAAATGGCAAAAAAAGGTAACAGACAAATTATAAAGCTGCATAACCCAAAAACTGGGACAGCTTACTACGCCACAAAAAATCGAGTTAATGTAACCGAGAAGCTCGAAATGAAGAAATTCGACCCAAAAACTGGAAAACACGAGAATTTCGTCGAGAAAAAACTAAAGTAGTTTTCTAAAGTATATCCTCTGCAATAAATGATAAAATGCTAGTGTTCTGTCATAATAGAACCTTATATAGTTTATTGTGCGGGTATCGGTTAAGTGGTAAACCACGGGTCTCCAAAACCCGGACTGTCAGTTCGAGTCTGACTACCCGTGCCAGGTAGGTGCCCTCGGCAATATCCCAGAAAATGCGGGACAATGTCCTAAGAAACCAACATGCTATAATTGCCAGACATGAAGAAATTGCTAAATGCATTAAACAAATTTGGAGGAGCAATTAGTGCTCTACCTGGTGTGCTCCGAAGGTATGCGAAAAAATCTGTGAGCTTTTTTAGGAACGCATTTAAAGAGTTAGAGACTGTCGAGTGGCTCACTCCCAGACAAACATTAAAGTTTGGTGTCTATGTTTTGATATTCATTTCAATTAGCACAGCTTTCATAGCTGCAGTAGACCTAGCATTTTTCGAGTTACTGGCATTGTTTACAGGCTAAAAACAAGGTATAATTGGCAAGTTTCAATTTATTATTTAATTATGCAAATAGATCCAAAACTAGCAGAAAAACATCGATGGTATATCATTAACTCGTACTCAGGGCACGAGAAAAAGGTTGCAAATCAGATAGAACAAAGAGCAAAGGCAAATGGCCTGGAGGACGATATTAAGGAAGTGCTAATTCCTACACAAGAAAAAATACAGGTAAGCGAGGGGAAGAAGAAAAAGAAGAAAGAGAAGATATTCCCAGGGTACATACTGGTACACATGAAGCTAAACGAAGACAGTTGGAGGGTCGTGAGAAATGCAGAAGGCGTTACCGGTTTTGTCGGCACAGAGAAAAAGCCCACTCCCCTTTCCGATCAAGAAGTCAAGGGAATTATGGCATTCACTAAAGTAGACCAACCGACTTACACCGCTTCTTTTTCTGTTGGCGACGCTGTTAAAGTTGTAGATGGACCTTTTAAAGACTTTGTTGGCTCTATCGACGAGATAAACGAAGACAAGGGGCAACTTAAAGTACTTCTCTCAATTTTTGGAAGAGAAACCCCTGTAGTGCTGGACTTTTTACAGGTCAATAAGTTATAAGCATTAAGTTATAAAGATTTAAGTGATGGCTAAATCAAAGAAAAAAGTAAAAGCAAGACTAAAGTTTGTAATAGAAGGCGGCAACGCCACACCTGGACAGCAACTAGGACCAGCTCTAGGGCAACATGGAATCAATATCGGAGAATTTGTAAATAATTTCAACCAACAAACCCAGGATCGAAGAGGTGAATTGGTGCCAGTAATCCTGAATCTATACGAAGACAGAAGCATGGACATGACCTTCTTCCAACCACCTGTTTCTTTTCTTATTCAAAAAGAAGTTGGACTCAAAAAAGGCTCTGCAACCCCTAATACGCAAAAAGTGGGGAAAATTACTAAGGCTCAACTAAAAAAAATCGCAGAAAGAAAACTCCCAGATCTAAATACTAATAATTTAGATTCTGCCGTGAAAATCGTCGCCGGTACCGCCAAGAGCATGGGACTGGAAGTAGAAAACTAATAATTTACACGTAGAAGAAGTAATATGTCTAAAGAAATAGATAAATCTAAAACATACAGTATTCCAGAGGCAGCAGAGCTAATCTCGGAGGTTTCTACCAGCAAATTTGTGGGTAGCGTAGATCTAGTTGTTAATCTAAACCTTAAGGAAAAGCACGCGAACGAGTCTATCCGCGGAAGTATTGTCTTCCCTAACCAGTTTGGCGAATCGAAAAAGGTGCTTGTTCTAGCTGAGGGTGAAGCTGTAAAAGAAGCAGAGAAAGCAGGAGCAGATTTTGTGGGGTTAGACAAATTGATAGAGAAAATTGAAGGAGGATGGCTAGATTTCGATGTTGTAATTGCGCAACCAGCAGTAATGCCAAAAATTGCTAAACTAGGCAAAGTCCTTGGACCAAGGCAACTAATGCCTAACCCAAAAAGTGGAACGGTTACAGAGAACGTATCAGCTGCAGTATCTTCCTACAAAGCTGGAAAGATAGATTTTAAAATGGGCGAAGACAAGTCGATAAAGCTGAAAGTCGCAAAGCTAGACATGAGCGCTGAGCAGATTGAGGCAAACGTAGAAACTGCTTTAGATGCAATCAAAAATGAGGTGAAGAGACTCGGACAAGGTCTAATCGGGAAAAGCTTCATAAAGCCAACTATGGGGCCTGCAATAAAAATCGAGGCTTAAAGGAGCCAAGGTACTGTCACAAAAAATTTCAACATGTTCTCTCTGCCTCTTACATTGATGTACTTCGTATCGGGCATAAGTACTTGTGAAAACTTCTTATATTCTATAATTTTCAAATGTGGTCATCTAGGACTTGTTTCTCGTTCACCCAAACTGTTTTAACAGAGAACTATTTCTTACAGGCTTTGCAGAAGTAAAGGATTGGATTGGATTGGATTGGATTACCTCGCTTGGGGTGACGTGTTACTTCTCTAGTAGATTTTCAAAGTTTACACTTGTATTTTTAGTGCTCATGCTGCTGTTTTTTTTTGGGGGGGGGACGGTGCCAATACATACTATGCTAAAATCTCTTCTGTAGTAAAGTGGGAAAATTTTCCCACTTTACTACAGAAGGAGAAATTTTGGACTTATACAAAGACATGCAAAAGAAAAATGAAAATATGAGGCGAAGAAAAAAACGGAATGGATACTATAGGAAGTTAATCGAAGTTAGCAAGCTTGATTCAAGACATAGAGTTGTGATTCCCTCTTCGATTAGAGATTCTGCAGGTTTAATTCCTGGGATGAAACTTGTTGTGAGCACAATCAAGAATCGCGGGATAATGCTCAGCCCAGCACCTATCGAAGGGCTGAAGCATGAAATAATTGAAAGATTTAGAGAACAAGAAGCGGATGCACAAGAATATGTGTTCACAGATTGCGGAAACTCTGAGGCAGAAAATTTTGAGACTTTTGCAGAGATAAGAGAAAGAATTGCAGGAAGGGGTTTTCCAATTGGCACAACTAATACCCCTGAAATGAAATTTGAAGAAAAAGTTAAACAAACCAAGGGAAAATGGACTAATGCTCTTACTTGATGCATCGATTATAGTCGAACACTTACTTTACAATATCAAACAAGAGCAAGTTGAGGATAAAACAGCATTAGAGAAAATCAGCACAAATTTTTATTTTGAAGAATATGCTTTGAACTACATTTGCCTGCAGGAGCTATGGACAGCATCTATTGAATACACAGGTGTAAGCGATGACACAGAATTACTAGAATTAGTAGACCATCTCAGGATAATCCCATACGACCTTGCAATCATGGATGCGGCTGCGCATCTGAGAATGGCACCAGAGCTAGGCATAAAAAAATTAGATATGCAGGCTTCAGTTGTTCTAGCTAGCGCGTATGAGTATAAACTAACGCTTTGCACAGTGACCCCTGAAATATATGGCAGCAGGCGTATAGTAGATATGAATGTGAACGGGGAAATACTAAAAGCAAACTTGTACTTAGAGGACTAAATGAAGTATAATCTTTGAGTCTAAGAAGCAGGTAGTGCAAGCGTAAAACCAGCGGAGACGATAACAAAGCTTTTTGCATGTTTCCTCTCCCCTACCCTTCATCTTAGTCCTTGTTAAATTAGTCAAAACATATTTTTAGAAAATTACTATGGCAAAAGACAAACAACGAAAACAAGAGGAAATAAAATATCTGCAAGAAAAACTCTCTGAAACTAG
>JBMCLZ010000006.1:0-14591 GCA_048615025.1 Candidatus Dojkabacteria bacterium
AATAAGTGGAGAAACGGGAAGAATGAGCTATAAGTTGTAACTACCAAATCTTACCTTTAGTAATTGATGCAACGTTCTGAGATAATCTATTGGTTTGACTTTACTCCCCTCGCGATTCTCCCAGACGATCCCGACCTCTTTTGTTTTAAGACCAAGTTTTTTCATAAGATATAAAATCTCGAAATCAAATCCAAATCTTTCTATTTTTTGCATACTGAAAACCTCGAGACAGTTGTGCTTAAAGAGTTTATAGCCGCACTGAGTGTCTCCATACTTCAACCCTAATACGAGCTTGATTAGCAGGTTCGACAACCTGCCAGAAAATTTTCTAGAAAATACAGTTTCTACCTTTGCCCCGTTTGCAACGCGAGAGCCAATTGCTGCATCGTAACCATCGATTTTGTCTAGTAGAACTAGGCACTGGGTCCAATCTGCGGAGAGGTCTGCGTCTGCCAGATAGTAATAGTCTGCAGGTTCTGAGTTAAGCATCCCAAATTTAACAGCACCACCTTTTCCGCGATTTTCTCCATATTCCAAAATCTTTGCTGGTAGTTGCAGCTGTTCGATAAGGACTGATGCAACTTGTGCTGTTCTATCTTTCGAGCCATCGTTTACGATATAAACCCTGAATTCTATTCCCCTTTGAACAAACATTTTGCGAAAGTCTGCTAGGGCGTTTAATGTTTTTGGAAGTCGCTGTTCCTCGTTGTAAGAGGGAATTACAATATTTAGTCTCATCTCACAATTAGTTTAGCAATAAGCTAAGGCAATGTCGCCTCCGAGATTACTTCCTCCTCGCTCTTGAAGATTACATAGCGATACATAACGTAGCTGGTAACAGCTTGGAAAGAAGTCGAGAACACTTTTGCGATAGATGTAGCAAAAAACTCTCTTAGCCCAAGCGGCAAGAAAAACTCATACAAAAGGAGTCCGAAAAAGATGTTATTTAGAATTCCGTTTACAATCGCTACCATTAAGTACTTGCTAAACTGACTAGCAACATTCTCTCCGCTTTTGTCTTCGAATGACCAATACTTGTTCAGGATGTAGCCAAAAAAAGAGCCAATTACGACAGAAAGTATGTTTGCTGCAGCAAATGATATCGTAACTTCGTCTGTGATTCTGATTATCTCTATGCGCTCGTCGACGCCAACGCCAAAGTAAAAGATCTGCAAGATTATAAAGTCGAAGATAAAACCTGTCCCTCCTACTACAGCAAAACGGTAAAACTTCACCGGCAGAATCTTCAGTAATGGAATTTTCTGTGTAAGATCGATTAGCTTGTTTACAGGTTTAGTTGTCGCTTGGAACAATCCCCCAATTATCTTTAGCATAAGCAACTATAGCATCATTAAGCTGTTTCGCAACCCTTTCCCAAGCAAACTTTTCTTGCAACTTTTCTTGCTTAAGGGCACTGTTTTGCTTCCGCCCGTTTGCGACATTTTCGATTTGTTCAGCTAACTTAGTGCTGCTGCGCGGCGGGAAAAAATGGGCGAAACCAGAGTAATGCTCACGAAGCACTGGAATACTGCTAAGGATAACTTCTTTGCCTAGCAGCAATGCCTCGAGTGGGGGCATTCCAAAACCTTCGTAAAGAGGAGGGTAGATAAGAGCTTTGCAATTTCTTGCTAAAGCATTCATATCTTCGTCTTCTACAAAACCAGTGAATTTAATCCTTTCATCTAAATTGAGCTGCTCATGATTCTGTTCTAGCTCAGCCAAAGTCTTGAAGATAGAATCGTATTCCCACCCCTTCTTCCCAGCAATAACCAGGTCTAGCTTAGAATTTGGATGCTGTTCTAGGTAGCGTGTATAGGCTATTAGTAGCCTTTCAATATTTTTTCTGGGGCTAAGTGTGCCTATAAAGAGTAAATACTGTCCTTCTACTACCTGCATTTTCGCCAAGGCTTTGCGCTGCTTAACCGCAGTTGTAGAAGACTCAACCCAGCTTGCCGGCCCAGCACCTATAACCCTAATCTTGCCTGCTGCAGCATAATAATTTTTAGTTATCTCTCTACGATTAAATTCACTAGTGGTTAAGATTTGTTTGGTTTTCTCTATCGCGCGTTTAAAATTATAGCGAAGCAATTGATTCTTCACCCGTGAGATGTCGATATTAAAGTACTCTGGATGAACTATTGGAGAGATATCGTGAACTAGCCAAAAGTTAGGATTGACTACTAATGAAACAAGGTGCGAGTGTGTAGAGATAAACAAGTCTACTCCTAGCGCTCGTTTCTTTCCACGTATTTTAAGCGCAGTTCTTATCCCAGACGCAAAACCCTGGAATACAGGTATTTCCGCCAATTCGTACTGATCTGAAAGCTCTCTATGTTCTTCGCGAAAACTTGGATGCACAAAAAGGATATATTCTATACCGCTATGTTCTGTCTGCTCGAGATGACGTAAAAGCTGTAAGGTAAAATTGCCAATACCCTCGCGGTTAAAATTTACTACTGTGGCGTCGATTGCTACGCGCATTTAACTCATCTAATAATATTTGCTTAACTTGGACAAATTTCTCTTTACTTATTATACCGTAATCCTCGCCTTTTGGGTCGCGCCCTTGTTTAGTAAGGTCGAACACAGCTTTCTTTTTTTTCTCTGGAAAAGATTTAGAATGAAATCCCAACCAGTTTGCGGCTTCTCGAAGTAGATAGAAGTTTTGCCCATGCCAATCTCCAAGGGTATCTATAATTTCTTTGATTGCTGTAGCTTCATCCTCGCGATAAAGTGGTGAATCAGCAATAGAAGAGAATGCATCCTCTCTTCCAATCTCTCTACAAAACTGCTCTAACTTGCCAACAGTTAGAGGGAGCTGGTCGGGGAAATCTCGAATCAGATTAATATAAAGGTTATAGATTATACCTGGAGCAGAATTATGTGCCATCATTCGTATCTTAAAAAATTCCTCACTTGGAGTTTCAGGGATTTCCTGAATATGCCTCCCATTCCATCTCACTTTTGGGGGAAAGAAATCTACATAGAGAAACTGATTTTCTCTTATGGAGTATACGAAATTTCTTGGAATTCCATCGATCCCTATATCTAACCAGCCATCTTCTCCAGCATTCGATTTAGCAAGTAATAGCGGGGCAAAAATATCGTCCAGCAACCTATCAAGATACATAGGATAATTGTCGTTATCGACGATATCGGAAAAGTCTGCACCTGCGAAGAGCTCAATGATTTGGATTTGAGCTTGCTCTTCGCCTCCGACCACCTCGAGACTTAGTAGATCACTGGTAGGAACTTTCATTTTTGCAAAAGACTCTCTTTGGTATCGGATCATATCAGCGACCTTTTCAACCTCTTTTCTGGGTAAAGAAAGCTTAGAACGCTTACGGATAACTTTACGACCCTTCTGATCTGTGTAGATTTCGGCAAAAGAGTTGTGTGCTAGGTTTTGTGACATATTTACAAGCAATCAGTTACAAATCTCTACAATAATTTTTCGAGCTCTTCGTCTCCCTTAAATTCTGCCAAAAGCTCTTTAATTTCTCCCACCTGATCCTTAGGACAGACTAGGATTGCATCTGGGGTATTTACTACAATAAACCCATCTAGGCCAATTGTAGTTACGGTTTGTTTCTTTATATAGTTGTAGATAAGACTGTCTGTGGTTTTATGAGTTTTAACCGCACCTTTTGTTACATTTGCCTCTTTATTTTCCTGTAAAAACTCCTTAAGCGCATAAAGCGTACCTGGGTCTGCCCAACCTAACTCCCCTTGAACTACTAGCGCCTGATCTTCTTTGATATGATCTAAGACGATATGGTCGAAATGGATAGATTCCATCTCTGGATAAATCTCTTGCAAAGTATCTGTTTCTTTATTTGTGCCCATGGTTGCCGAGATCTTCTTCAGCTGAGCATGCATTTCTGGATGGCTTTTTTCGTACTTTTCGAGGATGAAATTCGCAGTGGTAATGAAGTACCCAGTATTTATTGAATGCTTACCAGTCAGTGCCCACTTCTGAGCCATCTCGAGGTCTGGGCGATATTTAAACCCTGCTGGCCTGTAATATTCTACTCCATTTTCTTCCCCCACGCGCTTTCCTAGCTCTACCCAACCAACATTCTCGTTGGCGAATGTGGGTTTTTCTGCAAGCCAGATTAGTTGTTTAGGATTCTCTCTAATTAGTTTTTCACCAACTCCTAGAATCTCTAGAAAGTTCTTAGGTTTTTGGGTGACTGAATCCCCCCAGAGCACAGTTACAGGCTCATCCCCTGCCCCTAATTTTTGCAACTTGCTCATCGCTAAACCCACAGCTGGTCCGAGATCTCTTCTCGTCGGCTCTGTAATAATATTTGTGGTTGGTATCTTAGGGAACATGCTTTTAATTAGGCTCACCAAGCTCTCTGTTGTCGAAAAATAGATGTGATTCCAGCCAAACATCGGTGCGATCTGCTCCACCCTAAGTTCCAGAGTAGACTTGTCGTCGATAATAGGCTGAAACTGCTTGGGAAATTTCTTACGTGAGATTGGCCAAAGTCTTGTACCTGAACCCCCTGCGAATATTACTACATTCATTTTCTCTTCTTCTGCTTAACTTAATTTATTTGATTTTAGCTTTCATGATTAATGTACAATTATACAGTTAATTTAAGTTAACGAATCTAAATGCCACAAGTTACAACTCTTCCTTCAGGAATGATAGTAAGAGATGCAAGACAAGCGCTAAAAGAAAAGAAGCGCCTAGAGGAGGAAGCTAATAAACCTCCGGAAAAAAGGATTAAAAAAGCTATTATTACCGCCGCCGGTCGCGGAACAAGGTTTCTCCCAATTACAAAGATAGTCCCAAAAGAGATGCTTCCTTTGGGTAATTTGCCGACAATCCACTTTCTAATCGAAGAGTGCAAAAGATCTGGAATCGAAGAGGTTGCAATTGTTGTACGAGAATGGGGGTCTCTTACGGAGAAATATTTCGAGCAAGATCGTGAACTGGAAGATTATTTGGAGCAAAAGGGTAAAACAGAACTACTGGAAAGTATAAAAGATCCTAGTTTGGGCCTAAAAATTTCGTTTGTTAAGCAAGATCCATCTTTCCCATACGGAAATGCAGCACCTGTTCTGAGTGCGGAGAATTTTTTCGACGAGGAAGATTTTCTTCTTATTTTTGGAGATGATCTGCTAAAAGGTAATCGCCTTGCGTTAGACGAGATGTCTAGGGGTTGGTTCGCAGACGATGCTCTAGGGGCAATGCTTTCTGGCGTGGAAAAGGAAACAGAAGACATTATTCACAAATTTGGAATTATCGATGTTGCCCAGCAGCACGAAACTGGCTTCCACTATGTAAAGGGCTTTGTCGAAAAGCCGGGTCCGAAAGAAGTTGTAAGCAACATTACCAATGTTGGGCGTGTGCTGATGCGTGGAGAGATCTCAGAGTACTTAAAGCGTCTGCTAACAGTTCGCGACAGCAAAAGAGAGTTTATGCTTTGGGATGCGATCATGATGATGCAAGACAAGTACGAAGTAGGAGTAACGACACTTAGCAGCTACTGGTATACCACTGGTACTCCAGAAGAGCTAAAGCTCGCAGCCCGCAAATTCGCCAAGATATAGTAGAATCTTGCATGATTGAGCCGGAGCACCGTTCCCAAACAGGCATACCCAGCTACAGGAAAGCATTCGAGCAATCTATTTTTGCCCAGAAACATAAGGGGTACATTTTAGATACGGGGGCTGAACTAGAGCTGTATTTGGAACAAATCCTAGATTTCGATGCAGATGTGGTTGAATTAATGGATTTGTCTTTAGTAATTGGCGAACACCCCAGTGGAATACGATACTGTTCAGAAACCAGGAGTCTAATATATGAGCCTGAGGGCAATCGTCTCGTTACTTATGTATTCAACGAAAAATGGAATGTTGACACTGTTATATACGATTACCCAGTTGGGTTAGAGGAAGAAGGCAATTTTTATCAAAATGTTCGACTTGTTTTTTCCAAAATCAACGAGCATGAAAGTATTCTTGCAACCGAGATTGTTACCTCGATCGTCCATAACCTTTATTCTGATGATGAGGGTGACGCTGAAGAATATATCCATACCGAGACTTGGACTAGCCGCACAATCGAAGCTGGGCGATTTGTTTGGCGAGGTGAAATAAAGCAATTCCAGAAACACGAATATTTAGATTATTCGCTTGGAGCAAATCCTGAACACAGATTAATGAGGCTCATTCCATATCAGGACAACACCTTTCTAAATATAGAAAGCATAGAAGACGTATTTGGTATCAGAGAATACAATGCAATGCTAGATTTAGGGAAGAAGAGGGTAAAAGCTGTATGCCGGAGGCAAGATAATCCAAACTTCTACGACTTGCATATTCATCTAAATGGCCGGACTTATCATGCAATGGTGAACCTAGAGCAGGCATTATTCATTTATGAGAACTTCGAAATACTTACATTAAACGATGCAGGGTTACTTATCTTAATCGACCCAGAAGAAGCAAATGAGAGAGGTGAGATGGGTGAGATGCATGAGACAGACCATCTAGACTATTATGACTATTTAGTTGGCCCAGCAGATATAGCCCCTATAGAAGATAACAGGAGAATCTGGCTCAAGAGGGAGATAGCAAGCAATTCCATGAACTAGCGCGCCCTTACCAAATATCTACAAGATATAGTAGAATCTTACATGGAAAATGAGTAGAGATTCTATAGTAAAAAAGAATATCATCGTTTCGCGACTACGATACCCGGTTCAATAATATCTGCAGTAATGAATACGACCCAAAATTTAGATACAGCCCGAGACTTATTACCATTTATCCCAACTTTATCAACTGAAGAGATACTAAGAAAATACGAGAATCTTGGGGAAGATCAAATACATACATTAACTTAGTATCGGGGAGACGAAACAGACCCCTTACTTTCTCTTACTTATAGTCAGCGTATAGATTTTGGGAAGCACGAAGAAAACACGCTTAAACTAGCTAAAGTGACTAAAGCTGCCTTAACAGAAAAGTGCCCCGAGCTTGCTAGGTTGCTAGCATTAGCTCGGGGCGCATAGCCTCTAAGAATAGCTGCTGGGATGGACTACATCATGCCGCCCATACCACCCATTGCAGCTGCAGCATCTGCACCAGAGTCTTTGTCTTCTGGCTTATCGACAACTACTGCCTCGGTCGTAAGTAGAAGCATTGCAATCGAAGCTGCATTCTCGAGTGCAAGCCTTGTTACTTTTACAGGATCATATAAGCCTTTTTCGAGCATGTTTACAACTTTTTCTTCTCTTGCGTCGTAACCTTTGCCCTTTCCGATATCTCTGCGGTATTCAGCTGCCTGCTTACCAGCGTTGGCCATAATCTGTGTAAACGGAGCCTCTAGAGCTTCTCGCAAGATCTTAATACCTATCTCTTCGTCACGCACAGTCTTAACACTCTCTAGAGCTTTAAGCGAGTCGATAAGTGCAATCCCACCACCAGGAACAACACCTTCCTCAACAGCAGCCCTAGTTGCTGCTAAAGCGTCTTCGATTCTGTCTTTACGCTCTTTAAGCTCGACTTCAGTAGCAGCACCAACCTCTAGAACTGCAACTCCTCCGGCAAGTTTTGCTAGTCTTTCTTGTAGCTTTTCTATGTCGTAGTCGGAGCTAGTATTTTCGATCTCGACCTTAATTTCTGCAACCCTAGCTTCGATCTCTTTTTTATCTCCGTTGCCGTTAATAATCGTTGTATTCTCCTTCTCTACAACAACTTTCTCAGCTTTACCAAGATCGGAAAGTTCTGCCCCTTCTAGGGTTAGGCCAACCTCTTCGGAGATAACCTGCCCACCAGTAAGAACTGCGATATCTTTTAGCATTGCTTTGCGACGATCTCCAAAAGCAGGAGCCTTAACCGCAACGATATTAAGAATGCCCTTTAGCTTATTCACAACTAGTGTCGCCAAGGCCTCTCCTTCGATATCTTCGGCGATAATAACGATATTCTTGCTTCCAGCGGTAGAAATCTTTTCAATTATTGGCACAATATCCTTTACAGCAGAAATCTTACTGTCGGTAATAATAATGTGCGCATTCTCGATTACAGCGCGCTGGTCGTCGGTAGTTACAAAGTAAGGAGAAACATAGCCCTTATCGAACTGCATACCTTCTACATAGCGCTCGATAAGTCCAAAGGTCTGCCCCTCTTCGACTGTAATCACCCCGTCCTTGCCTACTTTGTCCATAATATTTGCCAACTTGTCGCCGATCTCTTCGTCTCCATTTGCAGAGATGGTTGCAACAGACTTGATGTCGTCAGACCCCTTAACATCTTTCGCCATCCCATGAAGTTCTTCCACAACAGCAGCAACACCCTTTTCGATCCCAGTGCGTATTTCCATAGGGTTTGCACCTGCTGCAATATTTTTAAGACCTTCTGTAATGATTGCCTGAGTTAAAACAACAGCAGTAGTAGTTCCATCTCCTGCAGTATCGACCGTCTTCGTTGCGGCATCTTTAACAAGCTGCGCCCCAACATTTTCTAAGTTGTCTTCTAGTTCGATCTCTTTCGCAATAGAGACACCGTCCTTAGTAATAACTGGAGAGCCGTAGCTTTTTTGCAAGGCAACATTTCGCCCCTTTGGTCCAAGAGTAACCTTTACAGCATTTGCTAGTTTATCTACACCAGACTTAATTGTCTTGCGAGCATCTTCATCAAAAATTATTTGTTTAGCCATTGTTATTAGATAATCAAATTTTAAATTAAACTATATTTCTGTACTTTGATCTACTTAACTACTGCTAGGATATCCGATTCCTCCATAATGAGGAATGTTTCGTCGTCTTGCTCTAGCTCATCTGGTCCGTACTTTTTGAACACAACTGTATCACCAACCTTTACGTTAAAATCTACTTTCTTACCATCTGCATCGACACGCCCCGTTCCAAGCGCAATCACCTCACCACGCTGTGGTTTTTCTTTACTAGCTGAATCGGGAATAACTATGCCAGAGGCGGTTTTCTTCTCTTCCTCCACTGGCTTTACTAAAATATTTCCTCCTATGGGAGTTAGCTTTGCCTTCGCCATTAAATTTTTCTAATATATTAAATAATTATTTGATTATTTTGAGGCTATTAGCACTCTCACCTCATCTGTGATAATGTTAGCAGAGAGACTAAGAGAGTGTCAATAAATTGTAATGAAAACCTCCTATCTTAGCTCCAGTTCTATTCTTTCAGGATTATCTGGCATACTTCTTAGGAAACTCGGCATGTAACTCGGAGAATACTCTAGTTCGTAGCTATCTATTCCATCGTCTTCAGAGAGCTGTTTTTTAGCTTCTCTTACCCCAATCCCTAGGACTTTTCCGGTTAGTTCTTCTTCAGTTACAGCAGCAGAAGCAATCGCGGAAGATTGGATATTAAAACTTATACCACCATCGATAACGCTGATTTCGCTAATCACGGGGTCTTGCAGTTCCTTAACTGCGACCTCCCCTTGGAGACTAGATTGTTTCCTAACCAAATCAGTTGCAATCTCGTTTAGATCTTGTTTATTTATCACAGCTACCCTAACACTCATAGATACTGTCATGTCGAAGGTATCTCCTTGAGCTCCTGCTTCGCGACTTGAAGATACTTCTGGCTCAGAATAGCTTAAGGTCTGATTAAGTGTGAGCTCACTTTCAGCCACCAGACTATTGAGTTGTGTCTCCAAATCTGAGCGCACGAGCGTCACTAACTGCTCACGGAGCTGATCGATGTCTTCTTGGCTCACTACGGAAACAGCTTCTTTGGAGCCTCCACTTACCCCACTATATGAAAAAATTGAGACATCTTCTAAAGAGTATCCGCTAGCCTGAAAATCTTTTTTGCCACTTGTCAGATCGAATTCTTCCCCAAAATCTGCAGCCTCGATCGGCACATCTGAAGGATACTGACTTAAAGGATCCACAGTTACAGTTTCTAGTAGCACATAGCTTCTATTGTTGTTTACCGAAGTAAGAGTTGTTCCCGAGCTTAGATTTAACGTTTCGCTCGTGTAGTTAAAGATACGCACCTCTCCACTAGATTTTTCTCCAGTCTCGCCTTCGCCCGTAGCCTGAGCCGTTTCTGAGCGAGATGAATCTTTCGAAACATACTGCATCGGGATCGTTGTTGCCTGTGAATCTACAGCAGTAAATTCTTCACTAGCGGTAATAGTCTGGTTAATAGGAATACTTTCTTCTTTTAAATCGAGGCTAAGAGTAACAGTGGGGGAGCTAAATAGAACGAACACCAAAATTAATAAAATCATTCCAACTGCCCCTATCGAGGCAAGTCTTGTTCTTGGCATACTTTTGAGCTTCTCCAAAAACAGCGAGAACCTCCTAGCAAAACCACTGGATTTATTCTTCATTGAATTTCTTTTCGCAGTACGTGGTTTGATCTCCTTTTGTAACTGCTTACGCCTCTTAACATATTCTTGAGAATCTATCTTATTCTTAGAGAAATCATTACTCTTCGCAAAATTCTGGTTCGTAAGCGACCTTGGTCTCATTTGAACACTAGAGGATTCCTCTTTCCGTGGTCCCTGCTCAGATCTGTTGTTCTTAAAGTTATCGATTGCTCCTTTTGCTTTACTTGCAAATACTGCCAAAGTGGTTGTCGCCTTGCCTTTGGCTAGCTCTAGCCTTTCGCTGAATTTCGTTTCGGAAACAGCCAACTTAGCTTTTTGAGATTCTTGATCTTCTGGTACCTGTTGCAACTGTGCCAGTTGTTGTTCCTGAGCGACCATTTGCTGCTGAGGCATTTGTTCCTCTTGCTGCACATTTTGCTGCTGTTGCAGTTCCAGTTTTTCATGTTTTCTTTCGAGCTGCAAAACCCTTTCTCTTAATTCAAGCTCAAGTTCTTGCTCGCTGAGATCGCCACCAGAAATGAGGGCGAACCCTTCTAATTCCAAAACTTTTGGTTCCAGCTTTTTAAATAGTGGCTCTGGTTCAGGTTCTACAATAGGCGCTGTTTGCGAAACAGTCTCTGACCCAGATTTTGGGGCTTCTAGTTTCGCAAGCCTAGTGCTGTCTACTCTTTCTTCCTTATCGATAATTTGGTACTCGTTATCTTTATTTCGATTCACTAATTCAGCTTTTTTTGCCTCCCTAAGCTCTAGAATCTTTTTCTTATATTCATGGGCTGCTTGCCAGTCTCCTTCCTGAATAGAGGAAACCTTGTCTACAGTCACTAACCCAGCCCTAGTAGCATAACGTTGCCCCAGATCGTCTTCGGTTACGATGATCGACAGCTTATTGCCTTTTGCAAGCATCCTCGAAAGTAACTTCAAAGAAACTTGTGAGCTTATAATATTTGCGCCCTCTGGAACGATTAGAGCGACTTTGGCAGAAGGGGCCTGCTCCACCTTAGAAAAGGTGAAAACTACATCTTCGTTTGGGTCTACGTATATTTTACTTGTCGCCATCTTACATGATTTTAGCAGTTTAGAAACCGCGATCTATTAACATTCTTGCTATCGCCGCTGGAGTTACGTCACTTGGGTCGATCAGAAGCCGTGTTTCGTCAGTAACATTTTGCAATTGATTCGGGAATAGGTAATTAATTTTTGGAAACTTTTCGAAAGGTAAGGACGCGGTCCACGGGTGCTGTAAGCATACTTCGCGCACCTCAGCCAATGTCGCTCCACCACCACAAAGATACATTTGCGGAGGCAAATTTGAAATATCTCCATCTTCGTCTTCAAGAAGCTCCTCGATTGCAATCTGCAAGCCCTCTACCCAAATCTTTAGATCTTGTTCGAGTAAAGAATGGATTTCTTTACTCTGTTTTTCTGCAATCTTCTGGTCGGAATAATCAAGCTTAAGATCTTCTGCAGTTTGCATTTCTAGTTTGTAGAACTCGGCCAATCTTTTCGTTAAGACATCACCTCCAAATGCAAACATCTTCGTCCCTAAAACCCCTCCCTTATCTATAAGTGCAACATCTGTGGTTCCACCTCCCATATCGACAATTATCGCGCCAGCATTATTTTGTTGCACCTCTTTAATTGCTCTGGCAACAGCATAAGGCTGCACGACAACCTTAGACTGCTCGAGCCCAAGGCTTTCTGCTAGTTCTCTAAGTGAATTTACATGAAGCCTAGGAGCAAAGGTGGAGAAAACCCTGTAGCTAACTTCTTGCCCTGTAAACCCAAGAGGGTTGTTTACAACTACCCCGTCTATTTCTGTGCGGTCTATTCTTGACTGAATCTCCTCGATCTGTTGCGGCTCCATCCCTACTTCCTTTGCAATTTCTTCCACTGCCCCAGCAAAAGCTTGTTCCTGAACCTGTAGCAACACCTCGTCGAGTTCAACTTCAGAAATTTTTTGATCTGCATCTTCGCGCTCGTAGCCTGCAAGAATAGAAACTCCTTTTACAAGCTCCCCCGCGATGCCAATGACTGCTTTACTTGGTAAAGCTATTTCTCCTTGAGACTTTTCTGCAACTTCTATCGCGCGACCAACACAACTATCTACAGCTTCGATCACCTGTTGGAGGTTAACGATCATAGCGTCACGCATAGCACCATATTTCTGCGCTCGTCTTGCATACCCTACTATAGTTATTTCCGATTGACTTGTTGCTTTAAACAATACCGCTTTGATATACCTAGTACCAACATCTATCGCAACCAAGATCTCTTCTGGGTTTATCTCAGCAACATCTGTTTTTTTACGTTTTTTCTTACCAAGTATAGGCAGCATAGTGTTTCACTAATTTAGCAAATTTAAGGATTAATAGCACGATTCCAGCCCCAGTAAGTGGCGTAAACTAAAACCCCGAAGATCATACCGGTTATAGCATATACATTATTAAATGGAGGCTCGGCTGTAATCGAAAGCCTAATTATAATCGAAGAAAAGACCAGCGACCCATTGCGGATAATTGTTTCATAACGGTCTGAGTAGATAGCAGAAAGAATTACAACAAACACATCTACTACAATCAAAAGTGTAAATAAATCCTGAAAGACTTGATTCAGGTCTAACTGATACATAGCGTCGAAAAACCCAACTCTCCAGTTCATCCCTAGGATGGTAACTATCACAAGCACGAGTGAGCCCGCGAGAGTGGCCAGCGCTGCCGTGCGCTTCATCTTAATATACTGCGGACTCATTTGTTCCTCGAAATCGAACTTATAAGCTTTTCGCTTAATAAAATAGAAAGCAATTACTAAAGCGAAGGCTGCTACTGTAGCTCCCATATCGTAGAATAGCAGACTAATTTGCCCCAAAGCAGTAGCTGCAAGAAGTGCCTCCCCAAGCGTGGAAATGTCTTTAAATAAGTTACGCATAATGATTAGAGAAATAGCTTGGTACTGACGGCCTACAGATTCTGGAATAGAAACAGCAATAGCTGCGATTACTAAAAACAACTCATAAATTAGAATTACTGTAAACGGCGTAAACAAAGTATCTAAGATATCTGAATCTTTCAGAAATTGATTATCTAAAACACCAAGTTTAGCAAGCTCAACTGCAGCAATATGAACCACAAAAGATACTGCAGCCAGAATAGCCACGTTACGCTCGGCCCCATGCATGCACTGTGGAGCTAAGCAAAAATTGTAGGCTTTATCTATCCTTTCCCCAATTGTTTTTCTATTTTTTCCTAAAAATTTCATGTCCCTATTTTACCAAGTCTGCCTTAATTACTACTCTTCCTGCAGCTGCACCCTGCAACTTACATGTGTATAGCGTCAATTCAGGCTCATGACTAGTATTTTCTATCCAAGTTTCATGTTCTGCTACTTCGAATTTTTGTGCAATCTTGTAATGATGATCTCTACCGTTTAAGCGTAGCTCTAAGCGATCCCCTTTTTCCAGTTGGTCGATCCTGAATAAAGGCGAGCGTTGCAACACTCCAAATGGGTTCCAGTCCCAGGAGAACCTATGCCCGCTTAGTACGAAATTGTTTGAACTAGGGTCGCGTGCGTGTTCTCTTATCCATACACCGCTTTTATCTTCTTGCTCATGCACGTGAACTTCTAACTCCTGCTCTAATTTAGGAATTCTAAGTGAATTTAACTGCCCCTCCTTTGCATTTGGCAAATTTCGTTGCTTGGCAGAGGAAAAGAGATCTGAACCCATTTCTCTAGGCAAACTCGAATAATACAGGAAGAAAAAGGTAACTAAGGAGTGCCCAATAGCAGCTGCTAGCGCAATCAAAGTAATTTTTCTAAGCCAGATGGTTTTGATCCACACAATTAAGCTTAGATGAGAAAGTTAAGAAGAATCTAAAATTGTTATAAGAGCTGAATTAACTCTTTAGCCCATGAACGGACCTTCTCTAGCTTCTCCTCGTCTGGATAGCCATCGATTTTGTGTGTTTCCCCCAATTTTACTGCGTTCATTTCTACAAACTGTTTTTCGAATAAATCGATAGAGCCACAAAACTTTTGGTAAGATCTATCTCCAAGCCCTAGGAACGACACTTTTTGCTCTGTAAGATTAAGCCCTTCGGCACTTGCCAACTGCAGCTGCGTGCTAAATTCCTCGCCTAGAGGGTTATGTTCCCCATCCCCCCAAGTAGAGCTTGCTACGATTAAATGTGGGACACCTTTAAGCTCCTCAGGCGAGACCTCCATTACATCGAGGCAATCATACCCAAGAGATAAAG
>JBMCLZ010000007.1:0-13070 GCA_048615025.1 Candidatus Dojkabacteria bacterium
AGACAGAAGTAATGATCAGCGTACCAGCAGGGCTCACTTCTGTCGAAGAAAGGGCAGTAGTTGAAGCTGCTGTTTCTGCTGGTGCTGGTAAGGTGTATCTGATCCCAGAGCCAATAGCCGCTGCAATTGGTGCAGAGCTGCCGATCAGTACTTCAACAGGGAACATGATCGTGAATATGGGAGGTGGGACAAGCGAGATTGCAGTTATTTCACTCAATGGCATCGTAACTTGTGAGTCTTTAAGAATCTCAGGGGACGCAATCAACCAAGCTCTAATGGACTATTCTAGGAGGCGTTTTGGACTTCTTATTGGGGAGCAGATGGCGGAGAAGATAAAAATGACAATAGGCTCTGCAACAAAGTTAAAAAGCCCCTCCGAGATGGAGATCCGCGGGCGAGATTCCGCGAGCTCTCTTCCAACAGCAATCGTAATCAATTCAAACGATATCGTTGCGCCGATCCAATCTGTCTTAAGAGAAATGGTATCCGCGGTTAAAGTGGTAATGGAGCAAACCCCCCCAGAACTCGCTTCAGATATAATCGATCGCGGGATGGTTCTTTCTGGTGGAACCGCGCAGTTAGAAAATATAGATGAGTACTTTACTCAAGAAACTGGGGTGCCAGCACATTTGGTAGATGAGCCGATGTACGCCGTAATCCGTGGTCTAGCGCAGGCACTAGACCACATAGACGTTCTTCGTTCGTCTCTTAGGATAGGCTAATTTAAGCCTTCTTAGGATATTTACGCATAATCAAGAAGTAGTATAGAATCAGTCCGACAAAGGTGATAAACCAATCTATAACCCAAATTAAAATTAGACCAAGAACTTTACCATTTTTATCTTCGCCATAATCTCTGTTAAGAGCATCGATGGTCAGATAAACTTTGAGTCCGATGTAGGCAATAATAAAAAGACATAGACATAGGAAAATAAGAATACTGATAATTCCTCCAGCTTCGTCTTCCTGTGCTAATACTGAAGCGGTTAAGCTAAAATATGAGAGAATTGGCACTAGAGCCAAGCTAGCCTTACGAATAAAACTTTGCATAAATTTTTAAAAAAATATTAAGTATTTACTGGATGTTAGCACAAGCTCGAATAATGCGCTAGGATATTACATGGCAGCTACTCAGCTCAAACGCATAAGCAAAAAATATTTTATCGGGAAGTCGAGCTCGAGCGAGTGGGCTAGCGTTTACCATTACCAGCCAACGGACGAGCAGATCTTTGCAGAAAAAGGCGAGTTATTTGCAGTGATCTCATTGCTTTCCCCAAAGGGGTTTAATGCCCCTACTGCAGGGAATCTTGTTCTCGATGCATTTCACGAGGCTTATTTCGAATCTCGGAAAGAAAAATTGACTGAGGCTATTAGTGAGGCTGTATCTGCAGCGCGAGAACGGCTAGGTCAGTTATTAGACAAAGAGCCTAAAATTGCTGAGCTTGGGGTTGATCTAGATATCTCTGCTATTTCGATTAGAAGGGAAGAGGTATATTTTGCTGCATTCGGCAGCCATAAGCTGCTACTTTTGCCCGGGGCAAAAGCAGACAAACTATTAGATATCTCTGAAACTTTAAAAGACCCTTACGGAAAGGGTCTCATCCGTATTGGTTCCGCCTTACTTAAGCCAGATACTAGAATAGCACTACTCACTGAGGTTGCTGCAAACGAAATAGGAGACGAAGACAAACTTTATGCTTTGCGTGCTTTCGACGACCTTCGCTTTAAAAACCAAGACTTCGAGCAAGAGTCCCTGGTTGCCGCTTTCCTAGTAGGTTTTCAGCTACAAGTAAACGACGCCCATTTACACAAAGCGGTAAGTATTGCTGAAGCAGAGGCATATCCTCGCGTAATTGCCCAAGAATCACACCAGGAAGAGACCAGCGAGAACACTAATACTCCAGAGCCGAACAGTGAAACTTTTCTCGAGGAAGAAGAGAGACCCGCAGAATTTAACAAAGCTGAAGAGTCGCTTCTAAAGGCAAAGGTGGCATTCCTAGAACAATTGAAAGACTTACTTAAGAAACTTGGACAAAGATACAAACAGTACAAAAAGAATAAGCAACTAAAGGGACTAGAAAGAGAGAGAACTCTTATGGCCACAGGTGCTTCCCCAGATAATTTAGGGGCAGTGCAAGGAAGAGGGGTAGTGCCTGGTTCTGTAGGGGCAAGTATAGACGCAGAAGAGATTGCGAAATCTTCGACGGCCAAGGCAATACTTCTAAAGTTGAGGGCTCAGTTTAACTATTACAAAGATATTTTCTTGTACGATTTGCTTCATGTTAATCAGAAAGGCAAGTTTATAATTAAGCGTAACAGTTTAAGTTTTAAGGTATTGGTCTTAGTCGCAGTTGTGTTAGTTATAGTTTCTGGTTATTTTATGATTCGTTCTTACAGAGCTAATCAAATCGAGAACAGGGGGATCGAAGAGCAGTACGACGAGTTTCTTAAAGTAAGAGCAGAGATAGATGAGATTAGTAATAGTCCTGTATTGTCTAGCCGTTCATTCGATGACATCCCCCAACGCGAAAGGTTATTAGCGCGAATAGAGCAAGTAGAGCAGAGTCTAATTGCTCTAGACAAGCTGGATGCAGACGAGCTAGACCCAGAAAAGGATCGTTTGGAGGATTATAAACAGCAGGTTTTGCGTGTGCGTAGGCCAGAGTTCTCCTTGTTAGTAGATGTTGCTAATCAGTTTAGCGGAGAAATCGTAGACGCAATTCAGATCGAAAGAAATCTATATTTACTAGATTCAGCAAATGGTCGCATCTACAGACAGCCGGTGCTAGGCGGCAATGCGGAGGTTCTTCTCGAAGGCTTGCAGAATCCGACTAGCATTGCCGCAGACGACGACAACAACTTAGTAGTTTACGAGGCTGGGGCAGATAATGTAATTAGCATAATCAACCCTACGAATGGATCAAAAAGAAGTGTAAGTGGAGTGTCTAGTAACTCTTTGCCAAGGGCAAACTCCATGGTAGTCTATGATCTCACAAACGGTCTTTATACTATTAACCCCGATAACCAAACTGTGTACCTACTAAACAGGGTAGGAGAGAATTATTCTTTACCACAGACACGCTTCAGCAGCAACGATCTTGGTGTTTTATCTGATCTTGTAATAATAGACGCAAAAATTATCGTACTTTCACAACTGAGGGGTCTTGTACAAGTTGGCATAGAACAGATCGAGGTCGACGCGTTTACTTCGATTCAGGAACAAGTTCGCTCTGGCGATGTTCTTGGAAATGACTCTCAACGTCTCTATGTTGTCGATAACGAGAGTGATAAGCTAATCACTCTCACAAACACACAGCCATCTGGGGTGAATGCTTCTGTAGACTTTATCGAGCAGATCCCTTTGGAAGTGCTCGAAGAGCAGGTTGTTTCTGTACAAGCAGATACTAACCTCGGAATTGTCGTTGTAGTAACTACTAGGGGGGCATATTCTATCCCAAGGCAGTAACCACAATAGATTGTTATAATCATACATGAAGCTAATTGCAAGGAATCGCAAGGCCAATTTCAATTTCCGCATTCTGGATAAAAAAGAGGCGGGAGTTGCCCTTCGTGGCTGGCAGGTTAAGTCGATTAAATCTGGGAATGTCAGCTTGAACCAGGCTTATTGCTTTATTAGACAAGGAGAACTGTATTTGAGGGGTGCAAATATTGGTGAATGGCAAGGTATGGGGGAATTTGAAAAGCAACGTAAAGACGAAGATATTAAGCTGCTTCTAAGGAAGGAGGAGATAGAGCGTTGGGACGGGCAGATTAAGCAGCAAAAAGCGACAACAATTGTGCCACTTGCGCTATTTCTGCAAAGGGGTCTAATTAAGTGCGAGTTGGGGCTGGCAAAGGGGGCTAAAGAGTTCGATAAGAGGGAGAAGAAAAAAGAAAGAGATCAGGAGAGAGATTTGCAAAGAGAGCTAAAGGGAAGTAAGTATTTCTAGTTTATATACGCTGCACTTTGCTTTAGAATATACCATGGATAAAGATAGAGGAGCTCAACCTGCAACAAATGCTGTGCTGAGTGCAGGCCCAGCAGTCGCAAGCGATGGAAGGCAAAAAACTAGCAGCGACGAAGTACAGGTTTCGGAAGGTAGATTAAATAATCCTCCAGCACCAGCACCACTACCGCTACCTGAAAATAAGACGGATTTACCAGAAGGGCCTAAATTTTTTGGCTACAAGCCGCCGAAGTGGGCGAAAGATTACGATTATGTCCGTTCTAGGAAAGGAAAGGGAAAGATAGGCGACGGAGATACTTGGTTGCTTTTTACCGTAGATAGACTATTAAAGAAACATTCGGTATAAATGGAAAAAACTACTGCCAAAGCTACCCAAAAAGCCCAGATCTTAATAACAACAGTGCTTACATTAATGATCATCTCTCTTACCATTGTCGTTATCGCTGCTGCTGTTGCCAGAAACAACAGGCAGGTGTTTAATAACCTCGAGTACCAAAGATCTTACAACTATGCAGAAACTAGAGTGATCTCTGCTGCTTCTGTTCTTTCCGACCCAAGCTACGATCTAGAAGAGCTTCCTGCTGTTGCAGAAAGAAGAGCAGACATAGATGCAGATAACTGTGAAACACTCACTCCACCTGGCTTTGCCTCTCCCAGATACTACTGCAGGTTTAACGAAGAGCAAGGAGAGAGAGTTACCCTTATGACAATAGAAGACAAGAACGAAGTAATAGCGTTCGATCTTTCTAGCGAACAGTACTTCGACATAAGACTAATAGATGGAAGCACTACAGGCTACAGAAGACCGGTTACGATAGAGTGGAATGCAGACACTAGTCTAGAGTTAAATCTTATCTACCAAAAGACGAGTGGAGAGCTAGGGCAAGAGCAAGAGATTCTAGACCCACTAAACTTGTATAGAGGAAGTAAAAGGCTAGGGTCTGGCTTCTTGCTAACCCCTCCGATAGTAACAGATAACAGAGTAACAATAGATCTAGGCAATTTAGACACAAACAAGGTAGGAACGAATGAGCAGTTAATGTATCTAAGGGTAAGAGTGCTAAACGATCAGGTAGGAACAGCGCTAACTATAAAACCAGAGAATACAGATCCGAACTTTCCCAAGCAGATAAGAGAGCTGGAGGCATTTTCGTATTTATTAACAGATGTAGAAACATCAGCACCGGTGGTAGAAACCCAGTTGCCGCTTTCCCCACCAGTACCACTGCCACTAACGCAAGCACTAACATTTAACTCGCTAAGACAACCAGTGTGTGGTAATGGGATTATAGAAGGAGCAGAAAGTTGTGATGATGGGAACGCAAGCAACAACGACGATTGCCCTGCTACATGTCTGGTATGTCAGGCATTGGCGGATACTACTCCACGTGATATATGCAACATTGCAGTTGTGCGCGAGCCCAGTTTCTCTGAATATGAAGATATGAGATTCTATCAGGCAAGAGTAATCAGTTTTGCTCAGTCAGTAAATAATAGCGTAGTTAGTATTGAGACAATGAGTAGCGATTTTAGTAATTTCGATGTTGTTGCATATGTCGCTATGAATAATACTGATGCAACCCCACAATTTAGGAGAGATTCCACACCTGCCCAAAAACAGAACATGTTGAATCATTTATATAATGGGAAAGATATGTTTATAATTACTGATCATGGAGGGTTTCATGGGGGGGTCAATTATATATTACAAGACATTGGCGTTTCTGTTGTTGGAAGGCTGAATCTTAATGGTACCTTTCCAGCTCAGGAGACTGATTACACTAGGGATGTTTTCAAAGGTATGGAGATGATGACACACATATCGCCTGCAAGAACAGTGGAACTAAACGAAACTGCTAAAGAAAGAGGTATCTGTGGTCGCTGCCAATACGAATATAATGGTAACTGCATGTGGTATGAAGTGTATTTCCCAGAAGGAAATACACTAAACATCATCACAAGTATAGGTCCCACAGTTTCTGGAGATGCGATCGGTAGGGCCTTGAAGGGAATTTGCCGCACTAGTTAGTTGATACTTGCTAGAATGGTTTTATGGAGATTTCTATGGTGAGAGTATTAGCACAAAATAATAATTCATTTAGGCAAACACGTACAAATGCGAATACCACTGCAGGCGGTGGGCTTGAGTTTTCTATCGACCCTGTTGGGGTGGTTACGCTTGCTCTCATTTTAGCACTGCTGGGGGTAACTTTATTTTTTCTCGCTAAGCGGTTTGCACATTCAGTGAAAGCAGCTGCTTGGGAGCGTATGTCTGTGAAAAGCACAATTTTCGAGGTCAGATTGCCGCAGAGTAACGAAATAGAAATCCAAGCAGCAGACCAAATGTACTCTGGTTTAAGCGGAATTGCAGGGAAGGTGGGGCGATTAAAGCGTTGGTTTTCTGCACGCAATTTTATAAGCTGGGAGATCGTAGCATTTCCGGAAAACATACGTTTCTACGTTGTTTGCCCCAACAAGATTGCAAACCTTGTCGAAAAGCAGGTGAATGCGGCATTCCCAGACGCAGAAATCATTCCAGCTAAAGACTACAACGTTTTCCCCGAAGGCTCTAAAGTTAGCTTTGCCAGTATGAAGCTTGCAGAGGACGCATACAAGCCGCTAAGAACATATGAAGAATTGAATACAGACTCCATGTCTGTAATTACAAGCTCAATGAGTAAATTAAAAAAAGGTGAGGCAATGGTTTATCAATTGGTTATCACGCCAGCGGGAACAGATTGGAGGAATGAAGGGAAAAAGTTTGTAAATAAGGTTAGAGAGAATAATTCCGACCCAGAGAAGTCGAAGATAGACGTGCCAGACGACGTTTTAAGTGCAATAGAACAAAAAACAGAAAAAATTGGTTTCCTTGCTGATCTTAGAATTGTCGCTGTGGCAAAGTCTAAAGACGATGCTGATACCAATTTGCAGGGGATGTTAAGCGCACTCGACCAGTTCCGGAAAGAAGGTGTGCAACAACTAAAAAAGTCTAACGATAAGGATATTCTCAAGCCTAATAACTCTGTTCGCGATTTTGTTTATCGAATCCCTAAGGAAGGCTTAATCTTAAATACTGCAGAGCTTTCCACACTGTTTCATTTCCCGAATCAGACCGTGAAAACGCCTCATATAAATTGGCTGCTTAGCAAAAGAGCACCCGCAGGACCAGAAATCGAGGCAAAGTATACAGAAGGTGCGGTGCATCTTGCCAACTCTGTCTTCCGCGATACAGAAAAAAAGGTCTACCTAAAGCTCAACGACCGTAGACGTCATATGTACATTGTCGGTAAGACCGGTGCTGGTAAGACTAATTTCTTGCAAAGAATGATCCTTCAAGACATCTATAATGGTCACGGTCTTGCTTTCTTAGACCCTCATGGGGACGCATGTGAACACATTCTCGAGCGTATACCTCCTGAGAGGGCAGAAGACGTTATCTACTTCAACCCTGCAGACACTGAGCGTCCTGTCGGGTTTAATATCATGGAGTTTAAAAACGAAAACGAGAAATATCGAATTGTAGAGTCTTTCCTTGGATTGCTCAATAAGATGTTTGACCCACATAATCAGGGTATTACAGGTCCACGTTTTCAACAGGCAGTGCGAAACGGGATGCTTACCGCAATGTACAAAGATGGTGCATCTCTGGTCGAGACTGTACGAATTATTACAGACGAAAACTATGTGAAAGAATACATGCCTCTGATTACTGACGATGTAGTTAAACGTTACTGGACAGATCAGGTTGCGAACACGCAAGATTTCCACAAATCCGAAATTTTGGGGCATGTGACTTCGAAGTTTGAAAAGTTTGTTACCAACAAGCAGATGCGTAACATGATTGGGCAATCTAAGTCTGGGTTTGATATTCGCGATGTTATGGATAATCAGAAGATTCTACTCGTGAATCTTTCTAAAGGTCTAATTGGCGAGGAAAACTCGCAGTTCTTGGGACTTTTGTTCGTGCCGCGATTACTAAACGCTGCAATGCAAAGGGCAGATATTGCAGAGAAAGATCGTAAAGATTTCTTCTTATATGTAGACGAATTCCAAAACTTTGCTACCAACGATTTTGCCCAGATCTTATCTGAAGCGCGAAAATACAGGCTTAATCTTGTAGTTGCTAACCAGTACATCGCGCAAATCGACGAACAGGTGCGTGATGCTGTTTTTGGTAATGTTGGTACGATTATTAGTTTTAAGGTTGGTGTAAACGATGCAAGCTATCTGCAGAACGAGTTTGACCCTGTCTTTACTCAGAACGATCTGATCAACCTCGAAAACTACAACATCTACTGCAAAATGTTGGTCGATGGAGAGTATCCTTCGCCATTTTCTGCCAAAATTCCTTATGACCCTGAAAAGTTCCCTGAAAATGGAGAGGTAAGCAAAACTATTCGCGAGCTTTCCCGCCTGCGCTATGGTCGAGACAAAAATATAGTAGAAGCAGAGATTGGAAAGCGTGCGGGTCTTTCTACTGGCGATAACGCCAGCCTCGATAAAAAGGGTGGGGCAGGTGGTTTCGGCGCTCCTGGAGGTTTCCAGACTCCGCTCAAAGCCGCAGATGATTAGAGTATTAGAGTATTAGAGTATTAGAGATTTGATTAGTGCTTTGCTTACCAGTCTATCTGTCTTTCGCCCAGCTTTTCCTGATGCGGATAAAATGAATTGAATCAGAAGCATAAAACATGCGATCTGTTGTAAAATACTTCACAGGTGCGGCAAGTTCCGTTAAGTGCTCTAGCTAAGTACCCTGACCTCTGGGCTAGTAGCTCAGGAGGTTAGAGCACGGTTCTTATAAAGCCGCGGTCGGTGGTTCGAGTCCACCCTAGCCCATGGACTTCTGCCACCAATGAAATTGGTGACAGAAGTCCATTAGTTTATAGGGACGAGAACCATGAAGTGGTTCGACTTGTCTGGAGTTTGTGAGCGTTGCGAGCTAATACTCCAGCATGATACTGCCGCCTAGATTTTTTCAGAGAAAGAATTGAGCGAAAAAATGTTGGCGTGGAGTGAGTCCACCCTAGCCCATATATAATTATATAGAGCGCTTATTTCGCCAAAAGGGTTTCTAGGTTTTTGTGTAGTTTCTCTTTGGGATAATAAATGCCGTATGTTTTTGGCATAAACTCTCCCTTTTTATGCAAGTCCAGTCTGCGGGGACTCCTAAGCGAGAACTCATACTGTCTGTAATACTGATTATCTGGTTTGGCTTCCCCCACGAAGTATCTTTCACCAACAAGTAAATCGTTTGCAAGAAAATTGAAAGATGCATAGGGTCTACCGTCACTAGCAACTTCATGAACTTTTGGGTCAAATACCCATGAGTCTTCACAAAATAACCCTAGACTTTCTGGATTGGACTGCAATAATCTATTCACAGTCATTACTGCTTCTAAATAATAAGATTCATCCCAATGGTCATAAGGTACATCAAATCTATATTGTTTTAGCCTTTGTCGTTCGTTATTGGAGATGACATGTAAATGAATAACTTCATCTCCAATTTTTAGGCCTTTTGCAATTAACTGGTGTAGAAAATTGGGTTCAACTTTTTCTTCACTCAAATAGAATAGTTCTATTGCAATACCAGCGTTTACTATCAGCCACCTACCAATGGCATATTTTATGATTTCATGGTTACTTAGAAAAAAAACACGGACTTCTTGTTTAGAGTACTCTGTATGTTTCGAGAAATCAGTTACCCTCTTTGCTACCAATTCCTTAAAGAATATTGCATTTTCTTTTAATTTAGAAGTGAGTTTATAACCTGTCCATGACACGTCTTGCTTGACCAAGCAGCTCAACTCTTCAAATAAGAATTTCATTGCGTCGCTATTATAGCCATAAACAGCAAAATATTCTTCGAGATGTTCATTCTCGCTGCGCGGGTAACGCACATTAAATATTTGATTTGCTAGTTCTTTTTGATTCATAGTGCGATGTTTGTGGCTTTATTATCACTACTACTTCGTATATTTTCAACTAAATTCGCTAATTGACGTAGCTCCCTAATTATCTGGTTCGTAAGCGCGATATTTGGGCCCACGTGACCTTGGTATCCTGCTTTGCCCTAAAGCATCCCTGGAGGAAACTTAGGTAACCCATCTCGCCTTGCTTGGTCAAAAATGCGCGTAATATTTTTCTCCCTTGCCTCGGAATCTTCATTTACCTGCGAGGTGCGGATTTCTATTACATAAATATCTTCTGGGTATGGATTATAAAGTGCATGTAAGTGCCCTGCAGGGATGTCAGTCGATTCACCTGCCGACTTACGGAGTAGAGGAGTCCTGCTTGCCAGATCAATCACTTCTTCCATGCCTTTTTCATGGACTGGTTCTGTGCCTAAGAAAACAGCATAGCGGCTCAGACCAAGCCAGTGTTCTCTATGGCCTGGGTGCTGCACTGTCCCGTGGAATTGCAAACTCAAGACTTCCCCTGGCTTTACCCAAAGCACCTTTTTGTCGTGGGTATTTGCCCATTCGAAAATGTAGTATCCGCCCCAAGGCTTGTCTTCATTGGTATCGAGTAGCTCTAGGTTATTGTCTCTTAGATAGTTCTTTACAAACTGGTTTACAATTGACTTCATAATAATTTATTAACAGAATTTTTTGCCAAATATCACGGGGGGACTAGGCGAGGGAGAATTAAGGTGGGGATACCAAGATTATCATAGGGAATTAGTAACTTACCTGAGGCTTAGCTCATTATTCGAAGATACCGGAGATGATATGGTATTAAGGCAGATTTTATCTAGCAAATTTAGCCTAATTGGTAATGATTTCTGGGAATACTTAGCGGGCTCGTATTCTAGTGAATACTTGCCCCCCAAATTGCCAAAGACTCAGTCAACTTTTTTCCCATATCAGTATGAAGATGTTTCAATTATCGATTTATTTCAATTTCATGATGTGATTAAACGTCCTGTAGGGCAAATGAGAATACTTTCAGACCTAGAAGGTGTCAAGGGATTTAGAATTGATCAATTCAGTCATAGACAAATTGCAACAGAAGCACTATTCTATATTTATGGTAACTGCCTCAGAAGCTATTGGACCAAGAGGGGAACAGTTATTAGTTGATATTGACCCAGGAAGTCGTTTGCCAATTACAAATTCATCCGGTGAAGACGTATTATATGACAGGGTTGCTTTTTGGCTTGCACTGGTTGCTTCTCGGGGTGGCGATGCGGCAAACGCTGCCTTGAGGAGCATCGACAGCTATCATCCCGATCCCTCAGATATTGTTTATTTCCGCCCTCCAGATGTGTACTTAGAAGTTTTCATGCTCCCTGACACAGCTTTCATGCTCAATTTTCTCACAGAAACCGCAGTAAATGCCCTATCCCCAGGGTTCAATGCACATTTCTATTTCACAACCCTGGTTAAATACTGGAATTTATACAGGATTAATTTTGACTGGACCATGAATCCTGCAGATACTCAGAGTCATGCTTATGAGTTTGGTGGGCTATTAGATCATGAACTTAGTAATATGCTCACCTCTATACAATCTAACATTGATGCTATAGACCTTGGGTTACCTAATTATACAACTGAGAAACTCATTTCAAAGATTGATTCCTTACTGACAGTTCTTAGAGTGGTACAGAAAATTGAAAGGAATTGGCAGCAAAGATTTTCCCTAAATTTATTGCCGAGTACTTTCGATGGATTTTACACAAGTGTACTTAAGATCGATTATGATCCGTATGATGGTAAAGCAGACGCTGAACCGTTGGTTAATGGCGCTATGTTTTTTCTTATAAGGACTATTATTGACAACGCAGCTAAAGAATCCAGAGGAGAACAAGTTACTTTATCTATCTGGGAAGATTTTGAATATGTATACTGCGATATTTACGATAGTGGATCCGAAAAGTGGCCTGAGCAAATTCATTCAGATAATGATTTAATTTACGATATTGGTAGGGTATCTCCTAATTCACCCATGCTCTTTGGCCGTAGTGGTACAAAAATGATGTCTTATTACTTAGGTCAGAGATTACTTCCAAAACCAGAATTGATCGATGCTGGAAATGACCCCAAATGTTATAGAATCAAAATTCCCAGGGAGATTACTACAGAAGTGAACTAAATTTGAACACCCTACAGCTCAACTAACCTCAGCTTTTTCCCAGGTTCGGTGCGGGTCGTGAGGGGGAGGTATTTTAGGGTTGCTTCGACTCGTTTGTGACCTACAACTTGTGCGATGATCTCTGGGGAAACGCCATTCTCGAGCTGCTGCACGATAAAAGTATTGCGTAAATCATTTACAGTTACATCGTTAAGCCCAGCTTTTGCAAACATACGATTGATTGCAGAGCGGATGTTGCGGATCATCATATGTCCACCATTTTTTGTATTAAAAACAAAACCCTGATCTTGCTCAGTTTTGTGTCTTTTTGGGATATAGCGCTTAAGAGCCATCTCTGCAGAAGGGTTTAGTTCAATAATGCGTGTTGGGACATTGCCAAACTCTACCAGCATAATATTCTTTGGCTCCTGCTTTATTTGCACATGAGTAAGTTCGAGTCGTGAAATTTCTCCGATTTTAAGCCCCAGTTGAAGCATCAATTCGATAATTGTATAAACCCTCAGATTAGAGCGAGCAGTATCTCTCAGGCCGCGATATTCCAGCTCACTCAGGACTTGGCGAGTCTTTTTCAGATTGAGATCGGGGTGTGCCACAGGCTTCGCATGATCCTTGCTGACCAGCTTATTGTCGTGTAGGAACTTAAAAAAAGATTTCATGCTGTTTAGCTTACGGGATACAGTCTTTGCAGAAAACTTCGTGGAAATTGCGTCTTTGAACGACTGCAATTCCTTCGTTGTGAGCTTTTCTACGTCTATGTCTCCAAGTTCGAGTTGGTTTGTAAAGTACAATTCAAGTTGTGAGAGATCGGTTTCGTAGGCGACGATTGTAGACTCGGAACGATTTAGCTGCTCTAGACTTTCGATATATTTTTTCTTCGCTTCGCCAAATTGCTTATTTGATTTAGTTTCATTGCTATACTAGATTAGAAAAGGTTTGTACATTATAGGTTATTTAACTGTCTGTGGTCAATACTATAAGATATTACCTCCGATTCATCTTCGGAAG
>JBMCLZ010000008.1:0-12997 GCA_048615025.1 Candidatus Dojkabacteria bacterium
AAAAACTCTGTAGCTGCCCCAGTTGTTCCTGGAGAGATAAAACTCGATGTAGATGATCAGGGCGTTAAACACATGAGCGGTCCACAGTTTTCGCAAGCGCCGCAGCAACCTAGAGCTAATGAACAAAATAGCACGCAGCTAGAAGCAGAATCTTCTACAAATACATCTGCAAGCGCGTCTACAGACGCATCGCACAAAGACGCATCGCATTCTGTAGAAGGTGTTCAAGATCTCCTCCCAGCAGAGACTACGATGGAGGAGCTAACTAAGAGAGCAAAAGAAGTCGATGCTTCCGACATCCATTTTACCGCCCACTACCCTGTATATTTTAGAAAAGATGGTGACCTATACCCCGTAACTCATCCAATTACACCAGAGCTGGCGATGAAGCATGCACATTCGCTAATCAAAATCGAAGAAAAGCGCAAAACTTACGAAAAAGACAAAGAAGTCGACTTTTCCTTCACAAATGCCGATGGCACAAGATTCAGGGTAAACCTATACACTGACAGAGGAAATGCTTCTGGGGCGCTTAGGCTAATCAATTCTCACATCAGGACGATTAAAGAACTTGAATTGCCTGAAATATTCTACGACATCATAAAAGAACCTCACGGTCTGGTGCTTCTGGTTGGACCTACAGGTAGCGGAAAAAGTACAACACTTGCTGCCATGATCAACCATATAAATATGGAGCGAAGGGAACACATCCTAACTATCGAAGATCCGATCGAGTACGTATATCCTATTGGTAAGTCGCTTGTGCAGCAAAGAGAGCTCGAAGCAGACACGATGAGTTGGAATGTTGCACTTAAGTCTGCTTTGCGTGAAGACCCCAATGTCGTACTTGTTGGTGAAATGCGTGATCTGGACACAATTGCTGCAACTATCACTGTAGCAGAGACTGGTCACTTAGTATTTGCAACGCTTCACACAAATTCAGCTTCCCAGGCGATTGATCGTATAATCGATGTATTCCCAGAAGGTTCCAAAGAGCAAATTCGCTCTCAGCTTGCAAACGTCATTACGGCTGTTATTTCACAGAGGTTGCTTCCAGTAAAACAGGGAGGAAGAAGAGCTGCATTAGAGATAATGCTAGGTTCTGCTGCGGTTAAGAACGCCATCCGGGAAGGGAAAACTTACCAGATAGACAATATTATTCAAACTAGTGGTGATATGGGGATGATGACAATAGAAAAATCTCTCGTGCAAATGGTAAAGGATGGCTATATAAGCGAGGATCAGGCTTTAGAAGCTAGCGCAAAACCAGACGACGTGAAATCACTATTGGCAGGAGGTTAAATTTAAGCTAAATTAAAAAATAATGGCACTAAAAAAATTTAAATACAAAGCTACAGATAGTGCTGGTAAGGAGTACGAGGGTGCATATCGTGCTGAGACACGAGAAGAAGTTGCAGATTATTTGCGTGGCAGAGAGCTCTTGATCGTCTCTATCAACCAAGACCTAGGGCTAGATTTAGAGTCTTTGCAAGAAATACAGATCGGTGGTGTCTCCCTGAAAGACAGGATGTATGTTGCAAAACAGTTGGCTACGATGATGCGTGCAGGATTGCCTATTATCCAAACTCTAGAAATATTAAGTAAGCAACTAGATAATAAATCTCTTCAGCAACAGTTAACACAGGTAAAAACTGAAGTAGAAGGTGGCGCGACTCTTTCTTCTGCTTTTCAAAAATACGCCCCAATTTTTAGTGACGTGCAGATAAATCTTCTTGCTGCAGGTGAAAAATCTGGAAACTTGTCTGATGTCGTTCAGCAAGTCGCGTTAGACATGGAAAAGTCAAATGAGCTTAGATCTAAGATTAGATCAGCTATGATCTACCCTGCTATTATTTTCCTTGCGATTATTGGAGTGATGTTTATATTAGTTACATTTATGATCCCCACCGTAGAAGACCTGTATGCAGACTTCGACGCTGCAGATCAGATGCCTGCAATCACAAGATTTTTGGTTAATATAAGTAATTTTATAGGTAACCCAATTGGCATTGTTGTCATATTGATCGTTTCTCTCATCGGGTATGTGGGTTTTCGCTCTTACAACAGCTCGGAGAATGGCCATTATGTGATTGGAAGTTTAGTGTTAAAGATGCCAGTATTTGGTCAGATTATTGCTAAGATTCAGCTCGCACAGTTCGGGAGACTCTTGTCGATGCTGCTACGAAGTGGTGTATCTATTATAGATGCTCTGAACATTGTCTCAAAAGCATTAGGTAACCCTGTCTACTCTAAGGCTGTTAAAGATACGATCCAGGACGTATCTAAAGGGGTGCCACTAGCTAGTCCCCTTTCTAACTCTGGAGTATTTCCTTTGCTATACACCAGAATGATTTCGACTGGTGAACAGACTGGTAACTTAGATCAGGTACTAGACGACATGGGTAAATACTATGAAGCAGAGGTAAATGAAATGACGGATAACCTTACTAAACTTATGGAGCCGCTAATTTTGCTTGTTGTCGGGGGGATGGTCGGATTCTTGGCCGTTGCTGTTTACCTTCCTATATATTCCATAGGGAATGTGATAACCTAATAATAATTAATATTTCATTGCACAAAATATAATCATGACAAACAAACTAAAGATCAGTAAGTTAAAGCGTAAAGTTCAAGGATTTTCACTTGTAGAACTTTTAGTTACTATGGCGATAATCGCTGTTCTGCTAGGCTTAGTTGGTTTCGGAATCGCGACCGCCCAGCGAAACTCGAGAGATTCGCAGAGAAGGCAAACCGTGAGTGATGTAAGACTCGCTTTAGAAGACTATCTAACTAGAACTAATCAGTACCCCACAGCAGCGCAATTTAGCCAAGATGGGACACAGATAACAATTGGTTCTGGCGTGCTGCCTGCAGGCAGTGAAATCCAGATCGAAGTCAGTGGTGCTCAAGTACCTGCAGCTACAACAGGATCTGGTGGGACACAATATTGTTACCAGGCTGATGGCAATGGGGGGTATATTCTAGGAGCAAAATTAGAAAACGGTGACTGGTTCGACCAGTCTTCTACCATCGCAGGTACCGCTGAATGCTCTGATAGCAATGCACCTAGTCCATTCTTTTAATTAGCACTATGCTAGGAGCATTCTTTGTAGTGAGTGTAGCTTTTCTCGGGGGCGTTTTTGCAAGCTACTTTAATGTAGTCGTCGATCGAGGGCTTAAGGGAAGCGTAAAGGGTCGCTCCCACTGTGATGGGTGTGGTAGGACACTTGGTGTACTTGATTTAATCCCTGTCTTATCGGTTGTGGCTACCCATATAGGTAGTAGCGGCAAGTCTAAATGCTGTGAAACCAGTGTAAGCTTGCGGTATTTCCTTACAGAATTTTTGGGAGTAGTTTCCTTTGGGTTACTCGCGCTAAAACTACTAGCTTACATAGAATTACAAGCCTCAATTGGCACAGTCCAGATGTTTGCTGTCGCCTTTATAGTTGTGCTCACTTTTCTTTTCCTTTATCTAGCTGTGGAAGATATTTGGCACTTAGAGATTAACACCTTTGTTATGTTTCTGATGATTGCTTTAGCCCTACTCTACTCCCTAATATCTCAAGGATTTTTGGAGGGAAATGAGCTTATGTTTTCCTCACAGCTTTTTTCAGTAGAGACTTTTCTAGGCATTGTAGTATTTCCTGGCTTAATCCTGCTCCTAATAGCACTTACTAAAGGAAAAGGGATGGGACTAGGTGATTTCTTTCTAATGATTTTCATCGGTTTAACGCTCGGTGTTTGGCAGACTATGGTTGCTTTCCAATTAGCAGTTTATCTTGCAAGTATATTTGGAATCGCACTTGGACTGAGAAGTGGAAAAATAAAAGGCACAATTATCCCTTTAGTTCCTTTTTTGCTAATAGGCTGGCAATTCGCTAGTATATATTCAGAGCAGGTGTTTATTTTACTGTTCGGGTATAATTTGCAAAATTTGCTTTAGTGAATGAATACAATAAATCTGCCCAAAAGCATTTCCGCAATGACCCTTTTGGAATTGCTTATTGTTATTGTTATCGCAGCCGTATTACTAACCATGGGTTTATTTTCTTTAATTGCACTCCGCAATCAAACAGCAGTTAGAAATGCTTCGGCTGAATTTGCGCAAAATCTACGTTCAGTTAGGAACGACGCTAGAAATGGCGTTTTACCTGGGAAAGATGCATCAAGTGAGACTGCAACAATAGCTGCTGCAGATTCTTTAGACTTTTTTGTATTACGTGTAGAAGACAATCAATACTACCGAACCACATGTGACGATCAGGATCCATCTCTAATATGCCAAGCAACCAGTCCAAGTTTAAAAGGGTCGATATTCGACTCGATAAATATTGAACCAATAGAACCCGAAACTGGTACCCCCACAGAAGAATGCAACGCAATCCTAATGGATCTTGCAACGGGTAGATTTAGTTTTGCTACTGGAAATGGAAACAATATTATTCCCAACTCTAGAGAAAGATGCTCCTACAGGTTTACTCACGCACAGACAGGATTAGTAAATCAGGTTATAGTGGAATTAGACAGTAATATTAGCGATATCGTTTTAGACTAATGAGACCGCACCAACTGAGCAAAAAAACTAACGCATTCGGACTTTTAGAAGTTTTAATAGCCATTGCGATCAGTGCTGTTGTAATGGTTGGTGCTTTGGTAATCTCATCGAAATCTATCCAATCTGTTAGAGAAAATGAGCTTCGCGATCTTTCTAGCTCAGTTTTGGTAAGATCGCTAGAGGTTGCCAGATCACCATTAAACTATAATTTTTCAGAGCTGCTAGGCGACCGGCAAGCACCTGTTGCCTTTGCCCTCGACCAAGATGCAGCAGGTAGCCTTGTTTTACAGGAACAAGTGGGCGACGCTACTCCAATTGCGAATAATTGCCCAGATAGATATCGAGTAAATTTCTTAGAGAGAGATGACCTAGACACCTTTGTAACTCCAGAATTTGCTGCTGCATATGAGCTATGCAATCAGGTAATTATCACCCCTCTACCCCAGCAAGGAGTTACTCGCTCTTTCGAGGTACGTTCAATTGTCACTTATAACATCTTTGGCGACTACCTGACCGAAGAATTGATAACTTACAGAGAGGAAATTATTAATGAAAATTGAATTTCTGACTAAACTAAAAAGTGCTAAGGCATATTCTTTGCTCGAAATGCTTATTGTTTTAGTATTGACTTCTATTGTCATGATTGGATTAATCGAATTGTTAGTGATTATCTTAGGTGTATCAGCTTCAACATACAATCGTTCCTTGATACGTGAGGATATGCAAACAATTGCACTTGAATTCGAGAAAGACCTTAACAACGCTAGAAGGGTCGGAGTCTGTGAAGGTGAAAACGAAGACTTCGTCTGCGAATTGTTTACAGATGCGGAATATCGCTGGGAAATGTGCCCTGTCGACTATTCCGACTTTTGTTTAGGGCAACTTAACTCAGATTCTTGTAATAATCGGGCTTTACCTGCAAACGGACAAAAGTTGTCACTGTGCAAGTACAGGGTTAATTCAGATGGTGATGTGCGCGTGTCTACTTTCGATAAACGCTACAACGTAAACCTAATTAGGGTCGAGGAAGTAGCTAATGAACCAATAGATGATTCGGAAGGTTCTGAATCATTTCGTAAGACACTGTTGTTTACTATGGTTACATCTCATCCAAATGCTAGACTAAATATAAACAATGTGATTACACAATCCGTCTTAAGTACGAAGAATTTCGAGGTCTTTATCGAAAACAGGAATCAAAATAACTAATAATTTTTATAAAGATATGGCTAAAGAGAAAAAAGAAAAATCAGAGAAAGACAACGCTAAAGCATTACCTGAGTTTATAGGAGTTGATGTCGGCACAGCAATGACTAAGGTGACTAGGGTTAGTTGGGATGGTAATTCGCCAAGACTCGAAGAAGCTTTTAGCTTTAAAACTGGTGCAAATGATCTGCGAACAGACGACGCAGCGGGGAGAGCTGCATTAGCAAATACGATCAAAGATGCACTTAAAGGCGCAAAAACTAAAGTTACCAAAACCGTAATCGCATTACCAGAGTCCACAGTGTTCAATCGTTTACTTACATTTCCAAAACTTTCTGAGGGAGAGTTAGATAATGCAATACACTGGAATGCAAAGCAATTTCTACCTATTCCGGTAGACGAGGTGAAGATGGACTGGATACAAACTGCTGAAATTGAACAGGATGGGAAGCAAATGGTCCAGCTGTTGGTTGTTGCTGCACCAAAGAGAATTATCGACCAATCTTTGAACATATTTAATGAAGCAGGCTTGGAGCTGATTGCAATAGAAACCGAGGCCGTTGCAACCTCTAGGGCTATTGCCAACGCTTACCCAGTCGATGCCCCAATATTAGTGGTGGATATCGGCTCTAGTGGTACAGACCTTAGTGTACTTGTGAAGAAAAAGTTGATTTTCTCTCAGAGTCTTGCAACCGGTTCAGATGCATTCGACAAAGCATTGATCAGTCAGTTTAAGATAGATTCTGCTCAGGCAGAACAATACAAAAGCAAAACAGGTATAACACAAGAGGGCGACGGACAGATAGCTGCTACTTTAGCTCCTGTTGTAAAGGTTATACTAGATGAGTTAGTGAAGACGATCAACTACTTTAGAACGAAATACCAGCAAAGCACACCTCAATCAGTTAAGTTAATTGGCTCGGGGGCAAGGATGCCAGGAATGCCCCAGTATTTGTCTCAGGGTTTAGGTATCCCAGTAGAATTGGCAGATCTTAGTCAGAACCTAAAAATGTCTAAAGAAGTGGAAAGTGAATATGGATCTGCTAGTGCTCTTGTTGAATTAGGTGTGGCATTAGGATTAGCCTTAAAACGGGAATGAGATGGCTCAGAATCAATCTATATCGGATAATGAAAAAACAAGAAAATCGGAGCTCGAAGAGTTACAACAGCTCAAGAATAAACTAGGAATCGAAGAACCGTTCGAGTTCAACTTATTACCAGGAAAAACCCTAGAAGAATTAAGGGAAAAAGTTAAAAAAGGAAACCAGAATTTCTTCGCGATATTAACGCCAATGGGTCTCGTGGCCTTAACTTTTATTCTATTTTTGGTGAACCAAGTTGTTCTAGCTCAGAACTTAAGCTCTTGGGAGAACACCGTTTCTTCGCTAAAGCAAGAGCTTGCCAATCCCGATAATGAACTAGGTGCACTCAAGGTTAGGAACGGAGAGCTATTTACAAAAACTGAATTCATTAGTGATGAGGTTGCAGCTAATGTAGATTTTAATGTGATTTTTGATGTTACAGAGACTGCTTTTGCAGTGGTGAGGACTGCGGAACCCACCAGTTATGGACGAGAAAATAGTGGTAGGTTTTTCGTGAATGGAGTCTCTAGTAATGAAAATGATCCTAGTGCAATTCTCAATGGTTACGAACAACAGGATGGAGTTGAAGATGTTTACCTAGATCGAGTGAATTTCAATCAGCAAAATAATAATTATCAGTTCACGATAAGCTTTGTAATCACAACCATAGAAGCATCTCCTCAGGAAAATATATCAGTTCAAAACGAACAATAGGCATGGAAGAACAAGAAGTGAGCCTTGAGCAAGCAGTAAGCAGTAGTGGCGCTGTTATGCAGGCAAAAAACGATAGTGGCGATCCTGAAAACAGCAATGCTGCGAAAGCTGTAGATACAGGAGGAGAATTAGAAAAGTTTCTAAAATTGTACGGAGTGCCTATAGCAACGCTGGCTTTTTCCGTAATTGTGATTATATTTTTTACACTGCCGCAAGTGAATGGTATCTCCTCTACTCTTTCTCTAATATCTGAACAACAAGACGAATACGAAAGATTAGGTACAATAAGAGAATCTAGACTTAGGCTTGCTGATCTTACTAATCAGCAGCAAGCGGACTTAGCAAAGATAGATAGTATCATTCCTCAGCAACAAACCGAGGTTGTCGATTTTAGCGAGGATATTAGGCGATTAGCAGAACAAAATAGATTAAACCTTACAGATTCGGTTGTTGGCGAGGTTGTGACAGCTAACTCTCAGTCTCCAGTGCAAAATCCCCTGCCAGACGCTCCTGCGGGGTTGGAACTAGTAGAGCTTCCTGCAGACTTCAGTCTCTCTGGAGATTTTTCTAACATTCAATCTTTCCTTTCGGACATTTTTGGAGCAGAAGATTTCATTATTGTTAAGGAAATGGAGCTTATAAAAAGAGCACAAGGCGATTCCGAAGGGTCTGAATTTTCTTTAGAGCAAACCGATAGTTGGAATATGGATATCACACTTGCTAAATACCAGTTTAGGTTAGGTGCCAACACTACAGAGGAGAATGTGACTCAGACATATTTCAGGGTTCCTGAGTCACAACGACCAGATCAACAGGTCTTGGACTTTATGAATGAGAACTACTAGACTCACATTTTAAATAGCGAGCAATCTAGCAGTCCTTAGCTGGGCCAGATTTGTAATATCTGCAATTCTTAGGTTTGGCAGTCCAGATTGGTTCTTCCCGTAAACTTCACCAGGACCACGGGTTTTTAAGTCGTATTCTGCAAGCTTGAACCCATTATCCTCTTCTGTGAACTTTTTTAGGCGATGGTTGGCTTTGTCGCTGCCAGTAAATAGAAGGCAATAACCCTGCTTCCCTCCACGGCCTACCCTACCCCTTAGCTGGTGTAGTTGTGCTAAGCCAAAATTTTGAGCCGACTCTATAACGATAATATTTGCGTTCGGAATGTCTATCCCAACTTCAATTACTGTTGTGGAAACTAATATATTGAACTTGCCATTACGGAAAGATTCTAAAACTTCTATTTTTTTCTTTTCATTCATTTTCCCGTGTAGCTGCGCAATTTGCAATTCTGGGAAAGCTTGCTCTAGCTTTTCCGCCATTTCTGAGACAGTTTGCTTGGGAGTTTTTTGCATGAAAGCCTCTTCTTGTGCCACGTCTTCTCTATTTTCAATAAGTGGGCAGATCCAAAAGACTTGATTCCCCTGCTCTATTTGGTGTTTTATCCAGCCGTAGCTGTCTGCGCGCTTGCTTTCAGGCGTGAGAATAGTTTGTTTTGCCTTTTGATTAGGAGGTTTCTGAACTATTTGTGACACATCTTGCGATCCAAAGATTGCAAGTGCTAATGTTCTAGGGATTGGTGTAGCAGTTAGGGAAAGGTAATGCGGAAGTTTTTGGCTGTTGCTTTGCAATAAGATTTTTCTATTAATAAGATCCTTTTGAGCAACGCCAAGTCTTTGCTCTTCGTCTATAATAAGTAATCCGACATCAAGCTGCAGGTTTTCGAACCTGTGTAGGATTGCCTGGGTGGCAACGTATAGCTTGCTAGTTTCATTCCTATTCCCTCCCCCACTCTCACTCTCACTCTCACTCTCACTTGCGGCCTGGTTATATTTACCAATTTCTGTTTGTGATGTGACCAGTTCAACTAATTCATACCCAAACCATTGCTGCATTTTGGCAAAATGTTGCTCGGCAAGGACAGTAGTTGGGGCAATAAGGATCACGTCTTTTCCAGCACCTAGTATCTGATCTACAGCAGCCGCTGCAACTGCAGTTTTTCCGCTTCCAACATCTCCTTGGAGAAGGCGATACATTGGTTTCGACTGCATGTCCTTAAGAATCGTTCTTGCAGCATGCTGTTGGTCTCTAGTCGGTTCGAATTCGAGCATGCTCCAGAACTTATTGAGTTTTTCTTCGCTCAGTAGAACCTTATCTACAATAGAACTCGCATTTTCCCTTATCCGTTTTTGATTTGCTAAATGTCTTTGAATTGGGATTAATTCCTGAACACCTAGCCTAAAAGTAGCTGCCTCCAGGTTAGAAAAGCTACTTGGGAAATGGGCTTCTTTTAGGGCTTGTGTAAACTGTAGCCATTTCTCTGGGGTTTCTGGGTCTTTTAGAATTCTATTCAGAACATTCTGTTCTGGTTCTATAACATCTTTAAATATAAGCTCCGAGAGCTGAAGTGCCTGATTAATCGCCTTGCGGTATACCTTGGGCGAAATCCCCTTTGTTAGCCCATAGATTGGCACAATCCTCCCAGCATGCAGCAATTCCTCGCCATTCTTCTCGAAAATTGGGGAGATTAGTTGAATTTTCTTACTGTTTTTCTTGTTTCTAGACAGCTTCCCAATAAAAATATACTCTTCACCCTCTAGTAGGGCATCTTCGATAAATGGCATATTAAACCAGATAACATTAAGTCTTGTTGACTTATCTTCGATTACAGCACTTTGAATGCTTTTTGCCCTCCCACCTCCGCGTAACCTAGTGTTTTTTACGTTTACCACTCTAGCCTTTGTTGCCTTCTTTTCTTCAAATGAGAGGTCTGCTAACGAGTACATTTGGGAGTAGTCTGCATAAGCTCTAGGAAATGTGAGTAATAGGTTCTCCAGACTGTATATTTCTAGTTTGGTAAATGCCTGCTCCAGCTTACTGCCGATTCCTTTTAGTTCTGTTAGTTTGATCAAACTAAATTCCTGTAAAAAGCAAATCTGCTTCCCCAAGCAATAATCCCAGTATTGGACCTAAGAAAAATGCAGCTACCATAGTAATTGCAAGAATACTCCATGCAAGCTTACCTGGCTTTATATTTTTGATTCTCCCTTTTTGCCACTGCAATTCTGTAATTATTTGTTCTCTAATGCTCATGTAGATATTTTAGCAGAATTAGAGTGGAGAGCGTGTCTTAGCCTTAAAAATTACTCTACTATCTCGAACCAGTTGCGTTTGCCCATGCGCCAAAGTGCCCCTTCGCGCACCTCCACGGGTTCGTTTGCGTCTAAAATTTTGTTACCGTCGACTTCTACCCCACCTTGTTGTATTAGTCTCTTTGCGTCACCCTTGGAGCTTTTTAAAAATTCTTTAACAAGAACTGAAGCAGCTATCTGTTCTCCTAGAGACTTTTCGACTATTGCTTTGCTCATTTTTATGCGTTGCTCGCTCACTTCTCCCCCCTGTATTGTCTGCTCAAAGTGCTTCTGGGCATTTTGGGCTTCGCTAGTCCCTTTTATAACTTCGACAATCCTAAATGCCATTAGTTTTTTAAACTGCATCGGGTTCTGCCCGTTTTCTAATTCAGCACTAATCTGCTCGATTTCTTCCATAGGTGTATCTGTTAGAAGCTCCAACCCAGTTAGGATATGCTCATCTGGGTAAGACATCGCCACTCCATACATATTTTCTGCAGTGTCACTGAGGTTTATCCCATTACCCTTAGTTTTGCTCATAGTAAGTCCTTCTGGCGCTGGCATCATGCGGTGAGTGCGCACATGCTTGTCTTTCCCGAGGTAGTGCCTTACAAGATTGCGACCGACCATCATGTTGAATGTCTGGTCAGTTCCTCCGAGCTCCAGATCGACATCCATTACCACCGAATCGTATCCTTGCATAAGCGGGTAGATTAGTTCTTGCAACTGGATTGGTTTCTGCTCATCCATCCTTTTTGCAAATAAGTCTCGTTCGAGCATTTGCTGGACGGTCATTTTAGACATAAGTCCAATCAGCTCTTCCAAATTTAGTTTCGAGAGCCAGTCGAAATTGTGCGCAAATTCAACTGGATTACTCTTGTCTTCGAAGTTTATAAGCTGCGCAGCTTGCTCTTTCCACCCTTTCATATTTTGCTCGATCTGCTCAGTGGTAAGTAGATCGCGCGTTGTATCTTTGTCTGGATCGCCAACTCTTGCAGTGTAATCACCCACCAAGAAAGTTACTTTATGCCCCAATTCTTGCAATATGCGAAGCGCACGGATTCCCATCGCATGCCCCACATGAAGATGAGGACCAGTCGGGTCGAAACCCATGTAGGCGTGAATCCTCTGCCCGCTAAGCAGCAGTTTCTCCAGCTCCCCCCGTTGCGGTAGGATCTGCTCCACTCCTCTTTCCAAAAACTGCGAGACTTTCTCTTGGTCTGTTACTATTTTTGCCATTTTTATTCTTTGTTGTTTTCTTACTTGTTATTTTTCTAATAAACCTTGGACGTTTAATTACAAGTATTGTTACCCCTAATAATACTATTATCGTAACTCCTCCTGCAATTAAGAACTCATAAGGAACAGAGGTGAAGCTTACCTGTTTAATGATCTCTCTGTCGTTTAGCACCAGCTTTTGCCTAAACTCATGCTCCCCTATCCTAGAAAGCACGCCGCGGTTATCTTCGAATTCTCTTGTTATTTCGAGTGATTCACCTGGGTAGAGCCCATCGGTTAAGTCTGCAGTGATGCTTAACCCCTCGATTCTAGTCTCCCCGAAGTAGAACTCTATTTCTCCAGCTCCTCTAAGCACTTTGTTGGGTGTGTTATTGGTTATGCGACTTGTAACTTCGAATTTGTTCCCCAAATTGATCCTACTTGCACTGAAATCTACCCCTACACTCGCTGCAGGCTCCAGTTCACTTGCGATCAGTTCTACATCGCGATCTTGCAGGGAATTATCGATCATTACGCTTGCTAGTCCTCTTTGTGATCTAGTTTCAGCGCCTTGTACATCGAGCTTTTCTGAGATAATTAATCCATTAAGTACATTGTTTTCTTGGAGCTTGATTTGCCTAACCAAGATCTCGTAGTTACTGTTTGCTGGAATTTCGAAACTTCCTTCGCTAACTTCGATGTAGTCACTCCACTCTATTGTCTCGTTGAGTTCTGCACCTATGGGCGTGAAGCTTCTATTTTGCAGGGTGAAACCCCATGGCCTTACCTGTACAGAAACGGCCTGGTCTGTAAAGTTGCTTACTAATATTTCGTAGTTCTCGTTGGCTCCAATATCTGCGAATGGAGGTGTAATTACTAATCCGCTTGGACGATATTCTCCGGGAAGATCTGGTCTTTCAATGCTTGTGGCTCCTTGCTCGACTTGTTCTTGGGCGTAGGTATTTAGCAGAAATCCGAAGCCATTTAGCGCAAAAATGCCTGCAGAAACTGCTAAAACAATTTTTTTTCCTTTTTTGCTTTTCATTTTTAGAAATTCCCAACCATGGTAAATGTTAAGGTTTCTTCGT
>JBMCLZ010000009.1:0-12338 GCA_048615025.1 Candidatus Dojkabacteria bacterium
CTTTGCTAGCATTTCTAGCTCGCAGAAGGCGTGAAAGAGAAGAATACTAGTAGTTGTCTTAGCACAACCTCAGTACGCTTTAAAAACATAAATATGGGGGCTGCAAGTCCCCATATTTTTAGGCTAGAATGTATTCGTGGTAAGAGCACGCAGATACTTAGTAGCCCTAGTCATTATCTGGATAAGCATAACAACTATGCTTTTAGTTTCTTTAGTTGTTATGTTAGCCTTTTTACTAAACACAACAAACAGCCAAATTCCTAAATTAAATAGGGTTTCTGAAATGCCAACAAAAACTATAGAAACTACTGGAACACCAAAAGATAATGAGTTTACAGCCAGTAAAAACATAAGGTTGCCTCAGCTAGAAGAGAATGGAAGGAAAGTAGAAAATTATCTCGCCCAAGAAGGAATTGAATCAACCACAGGTATCTATTTTATCGATCTAAACAACGAAAGACTCGTATATAGCTTTAATGAAGAAAAGAGATTTTACCCTGCAAGCACATACAAGCTCCCACTGGCGATGTTGGTGCTGAAAAGTTCAGAGAAAGGCCAAATTGACCTTAACAAAAAGGTGTACCACGAACGCAGGACTGGCCAAGCTAGCAACAGAACCCTAAGAGAAATCTTGGAATTAATGATAAAAGAGAGCGATAACGACTCTATGGGAATCTTCGAACAGGAATTGGGGGGATATGAAGCCTCACAAGAGCTAATGGAAGGCGAATTTGGTGTAAGAATCGAGCGCAGAACGCAGATTACAACGCCTGAAACTGCTAATAAAGTGCTAAAAGTCTTATATAACGATCGGTATCTGTCTGAGCAAAACAAAAACTACCTTATAGATCTAATGAGATCGGTCGATGAGCAGTTTCGCGATAGGCTTATCGCAGCAGCAGAAGAGATCAATTTGGAATACAACAAAGATTTGGTAGCAGCAAGCAAGATCGGTAACTTAACTGGCAAATACCACGACACAGGCATAATTTATGGGCAAAATTCAGACTACGCTCTATCGATCTTCACTACAGACAGGCAAACTCATGCTCAAGCCGCAGAGCAAATTCGTAAAATTACGAAAATTTTGCTTCAAGGGTTAGAATATTAGATGGGCAAAATTCAGAAACTACCGCAAGCAACGATCAACAAAATCGCGGCTGGCGAGGTAGTCGAGCGACCAGCATCTATTGTTAAGGAGCTTATAGAAAATGCAATCGATGCTGACTCTACAAAAATAGAAATCAAGATAGAGAATGGAGGAATTGATCTGATCCAGCTAAGTGATAATGGTTCTGGAATCGCAAAAGAAGATCTCCCGAGAGCAATCGAGCTTCATGCTACTTCAAAACTAACCTCGATCGAGCAGCTGCAAGCCATTGGAACACTAGGGTTTCGAGGAGAGGCACTTGCAAGTATAAATGCGGCTGCAGATGTAGAAATACTCTCTAGCACAGGTAAACAAGCTTATCTTCTTAAAAATGATGGGTCGGTTATTCCTGCAAGCAGAACAAAGGGCACTACCATTACTGTTAAAAACCTATTTCGGAAGATACCGGCAAGAAGAAGTTTTTTAAAATCAGCAGGCACAGAAGAAAAGAGAATTAAGCTGGTGATCCACCAATTCGAAATTCTGAGACCAGATATAGAATTTTCCCTAGAAGCAGACAGTAAAGTTAAGATTACTAATTCTACTAAAATTACTAAAGAAGACTTAATCGAATTAGATCACAAAAATGAGCAGGTCAGAATCTTAGGCGAAGTGTCACACCCAAGGGTGGCAAGCAAAAGTGCTACTCAGTATTTTTATGTAAACAATAGGGCGATTTATTCTAGAACACTAGCAGCCGCGGTAAAGAAAGCATACGGGAATAAACTGCCACCAGAGTTGCAACCGCATGCATTTATACGTGTCGAGCTGCCTGGAGACACCGTGGACGTTAACGTGCACCCACGCAAAGAAGAGGTGAAGTTTTCCGACGAAAGTAAAATTTTCCGAGAGGTTTTCCACGCAGTAGATGACGCACTTTCTAAAGCGATGAGATCAGAATTTGAGCACCGCTTTTCAATGCCTAATCCAGCAGCTCAAGACAAGGTAGATGCACCAATAATTAAGCAATCCCAACAGCATGCTCAGCCTATAAACAGGTCTCAGAGCAAATTAATGCTAAGCAGTAGCTACAAATCTGCAGCCTTGGAGTTTAGTAAACATCTTTTACAAGACTCTGAGGTGAGAGAAGCTGGGATCAGTAACTACTTGCAGATCTTTAATACATATATAGTTTTCGAAAAAGGCGAATCATTCTTTCTGATCGACCAGCATGCAGCAGACGAAAGAGTTAAATACGAGCGAATTAGAGACAACCTAAACAGGGCAAATCTGGAACAAACTCCACTTTTGCTCCCCGAAGTAGTTTCTATTAGCTCCCTTTCAGAAAGTGAAGCTAGAAAGTTGAAGAAAGATCTAGAAAAGGTTGGTTTTGATGTCGAAATTTCCTCTGGAAAAATTTCTCTAAAAAAAATACCGACTGTTCTCCATGGGAAAATCAGTTTTAAAGATCTAATAGAGGAACTGATCCAAATAGACGAAGAAGATTTTTCAGAGAAGCATAAAGGAAATACTGCGGAATTAAAGCTAGATCGGCTAATCGCAACTACTGCCTGCCATGCAAGTATTAGAGCAGGGGAAAAGATGCAACCTGAAAAGGTGCGCAAACTGATAGAAGATCTCTGGAAGTGCAAAGACCCTTATACATGCCCACATGGAAGACCAATTATTGTAGAATTTAGTAGGGGAGAGCTAGAGCATAAATTTATGCGAACAAAATAATATGCGAAAGAAAGAAACTATAAAATTTGCATTGGCTGCGTTTTTATTAGTTCCGATACTAACTCTTTGCGCTCTTTCAGGAATATTTACTATTGGCGAGATCGAGAACGAACCGCCTGTCAACCCAAACGACACAAATAGTATACAAACCAACTTTTCAGATATTGAGCGCGTATTTATTACAAATAACGACCCTGCGAGCAGTGTTGTTGTCGAAGCAGAGGTTGCAGACACCGCAGAAGAGAGAGCGAGGGGGCTTATGGGAAGGGAAATGCTTGCAGAAGATTCTGGCATGCTTTTTGTCTTTCCAACTTCGCAAGAAGTTAGCTTTTGGATGAAGGATACTGTAATTCCTCTAGATATTATTTTTATTAGAGAAGATCTAACTATAGAATCGATTGCGAAAAATACAACTCCTCTACAGACTTCAGAGCGTTATAATTCTCAAGGAGAAGTATTGTATGTACTGGAAGTTAACGCTGGTTTTTCAGATGAAAACAATTTTTCTAAAGGCGATAAATTAGAGCTTAATTTTGCCTCAGAAGGTGGTGGCGTGTAGGAAGATTTTACCCAGAACAACCGAAACCCCCTGTGTGAAGCTACCCCACACAGGAAGTATATTGGAGCACAACTACAAGATTTTCCCTCAGAAAATATTTGACAAGGTAGAAATTTATACGTTAATATAAATCAACTATAGGCAGTAAATAGTTAAAAGTGCAAGCAAAGACATCCCGCAAGGGATGTTTTTGTTTAAGTAGGTCTGTTAAAATACATACATGAGCTATTACGTACCAACAGTTATAGAAAAATCCCATGAGGGAGAAAAAGCCTACGATATCTATTCTAGACTACTTAAAGACAGGATTATTTTCTTAGGAAGCGGCATAAACGACGAGGTCGCAAACTCTATCGTTGCACAGCTACTTTTTCTCGAAAAAGACGACCCGAGCAAAGACATAAAAATGTACATCCACTCGCCCGGAGGCGTTGTCTATTCCGGACTAGCAATTATCGACACAATGAATTACATTAAGCCAGATGTCGCAACAATAGCAGTCGGTTCTACTGCATCGATGGGCACCATGATCCTCTCTAGCGGAGAAAAGGGGAAGAGGTTTGCGCTACCTAACGCTACTATCCACATGCATCAGCCTTTGGGTGGAGCAGAGGGGCAAGCGAGCGATATCGAGATTACAGCTAAAGAAATACTGAGATTAAAAGACATCCTTACCGAAATGATGGTACAGAATACAGCCCAAAAAAGAGAGAAGGTAGAGCAAGATATGGATCGAGACTACTACTTAGATGCCAATGCTGCAAAAGAATATGGTATTGTCGATGGTATAATCGTGAAATAAGCTTGTTTGGGGGTGGTTAGCTCAGTTGGTTAGAGCGTTCGCTTGACATGCGAAAGGTCACAAGTTCAAATCTTGTACCGCCCACCACTATACTTTATGTGACAGCTAGCGCCTTGTCCCGTATAATGTTCCAAGTGGAAGCAACTGTAGACGAAACAACAAGACACACAGCAGCACATGTGCTAGCTCAAGCTTTCCTTAGAATCTACCCAGAAGCAAAACTTGGCATTGGCCCTGTTACTGAAGAGGGGTTCTACTACGAATTTCAACTAGATCAGAAAATCAAGTCGGAAAAAAAGCTCATAGACAAGTTAGAAGCAGAAATCTATGAAATTATCGAGGCAGAACTCCCGATAACTCAGGTCTTCTTGCCAACGCAAGAAGCTGTAGACATGCTCTTACAAAGGGGGCAAGTTTTTAAGGCAGAACTTTTGCAAGATGTAGAGCAAGACGAAATAAGTTTCTACAAAACTGGTGACGAATTTATAGATCTCTGTCGAGGACCGCATCTATCCAACACAGGTAAATTAGGAATTATTAAAATTACTAAAATAACAAACTCACGCTGGAAAAACGACGAAACTAGACCCGAGATGTATCGAATCGAGGGGAAAGCGTTTAGTAACGAAGAAGAGCTAGAGAATTTTCAAAAGAAAGTGGAAGATATATCACTTAGGGATCATACGAAGCTAAACGAAAAGCTAGCGATATACAAAAAATACTCACTTTCTGGACTTGAAAGATATGCCCTGACTGTTACAGGAAGTGAAATTCTTCTTTCTTTGGTCGAAGCTGTGAAGTCTGAACTTAGAGAAGATCAGTATTCACAGATCATCCCTCCAATAGCTGAGCAAGGGTTATTCGAACAACAACTAATTGCTGAGCTTGCAAGAAGCGGCTCCACAGGAAAGGTATTCTCGGAGCTGGTCTCGAGCGAGCCTATAGACTCTGGACGGGAGGGCTTATTCGAACAAAGTAACCCACTAGAGATAAGGGCGTTCTGTCTGGTAGAAAACAAGAATTTCGCAAACGAGCTTAAATTAAGTGCGAATCTAATTACTAGCTTTTACAAAGGAATTCTACCAGAGGGACTTAGTTGGGTTTATGCCTCAAATTTTGTCGGCGGGGAAGAAGCACTGCAAGAAACTGGGTTAGATGTACGCGTGAGAGGAACAACCAAAGACGAAAAAGGCTACATTAACTTAGATTATAAAGACCTTTTCGGATCAATAATTTCTCTTGCAAGAATAGAAAGTATGCCTAAACTCGCAGAAGAAATAAATAGAACCAACAGTAATAACAGCAATAAATTTGATCTTCTCCAAGTGACATTCTGTACCAGTCTAGAAGCACTAATGGCTTTACTACTGGAGTATTATAATGGATCGCTACCTAATAAAATCGCAGCGCAGCAAGCGCTAATTATACCTGAAAGCACATCCGAAGTTGGCTACGCGAAGGAAGTTTACCATAACCTGATTAATAACAATATTAGGACTAAAATTGACTACACTTTTGGGAATGCAAGCTCAACTGCTGGAATTCCATACCTTCTATACCTGGGTGAGCAAGAACAGAATAATCAGGTACTGCGCGTGGTACCGAATGGAGACGAGAGCCTAGGGCTCATGAATATTAACGAATTTTTGCAAAAAGTACGTGATTTAGGCTAGAATTAGCAACCAATATGGGTAAATGGTACTCGATCAATGAGAAAATAAACTCTCCAGAACTATTTGTCGTTCAGGATGACGGGAAAAAGCTTGGCATACTTAGCCGAGAGGATGCGTTACGCCTTGCAAAAGACCAAGAGAAAGATCTAGTAGAGATAGTCCCCCAGGCTAAACCTCCTGTGGCGAAGATAATCGAATGGTCTAAGTTCAAGTACGATCAACAAAAAAAGAAAAAGGCACAGAAGAGTAAATCTCAAGAACAAAAGGAGCTCTGGTTTAAAGCCAACATCGAAGAAGGAGATATTAATCATAAACTTAAGAAAGTAGAAGAATTTATTAAGAAGGGACAGCGAGTTAAGCTAACTGTAAGACGCAAAGGGAGGGTGCCAAAAGAGAGATTCATTGCTCTAATGGAGATCTTATTAAGTAAAACAGAAGAATATGCCGATGTGCTAACACCAGCAAAATTCGAAGGAGGCAATTATGCTGCTGTTGTTGGCCCAAAGAAGTAAATAGTGATATAATCCATACGTGGCTAAGAATAAAATCAAAACACATAAAGCAACTCAGAAAAGGTTTAAAAAGACTGGGTCTGGTAAGCTAAAGCACTTCCACCAGGGAGATAATGCCCATTTAAAAGTTAACAAAAGCAAAAAGCAGCTAAATAGGCAAGAAGGCACTTCTACATTAGCTTCCAAAAAGCAAGAACAAAACCTTAAAGCCCTTTTAGCTACCTAAAGAAACTGGATATAAGAAATATAGGAACCTACCAAAATGAGAGTCAAAAGAGGAGTTACAAGAAGCAGAAGACATAAGAAGCTCATTAAGGGCAATAAGGGGTATTTCCTTTCTTATAGCAAACTATACAAGCGTGCGAGAGAAGCCTCATTACATGCAGGCGAGTATAGCTTTGCTCACAGGCGCAAACGCCAAGGACAATTCCGAAAGGTATGGATTAAAAGAATTAATGCAGTCTGCAAAGCTCAAGATACAACTTATTCTAGGTTTATGAACAACCTTAAGAAAGCAGAAGTTAAATTAGACAGAAAAGTGCTCGGGTTTTTGGCATATTACAACCAACCTGCACTAGAGAAGCTTATCTCCGAAACTAGTGGCAGCAAATAAAACTGCTCAGCAGCCAACTGCCGGGCACGCACAATTAAAAGATATAGAAGTAGAATTCTCCGAGGTTAAATCTTGGCTTAAAAAAGTCGCCCAAAATGCCAAATCTTTAAGCGAAATAGAAGAATCATATAACGAAAAGCTATCTGAACTGCTATCGCCAAAAGGAAAACTGCAAGAAATACTCAAAGGACTAAAAGATATAAAGGAGCCAGAAGTAAAGAAGAAGTTGGGTAAAGGTGCCAATGAGCTAAAGCAGAAAATCGAAAAAGAACTTAAAGAGGAGCAAGAACGAAGTAAGCGAGATTATATAAGTTTACAAGAAAAGGATGAGTATCTTAGCCCGACTCATCCGGGCTTGCCTTACAAAAACAACTCCCAATTAGTTGTTCCACACATTCTAGAAGAGACAATAACGAAAATTGAAGAGATTTTCGCCAAGATGGGTTTTGAGGCAGAATATGCCTACGAAATAGACAATGAAGAACATACTTTCGATCATTTAAACATTCCTGAAGATCATCCTGCTCGGGACGGCTGGGATACACTTTGGTTAGAAGACGGCAACTTAGCCGTACCTCATACATCCTCTATGCAAAACAGAATACTGTCTGAAGAGCTAGATTTGGCTAGGGAAACGATCAGAAAAGTAATCCTAGGAAAGACATTCAGAAACGAGGCAACTGACGCAACTCACGAGCACACCTTCACGCAGTGCGAAGGGGTTTATCTTTCTAAAAACGCCACCATGAGCGAAATGATCGGCACTCTCATTGCTTTTTTCGAAGCCTTCTATGAAACAAAGCTAGACTACAAGTTTACACCAGACTTTTTCCCGTTCGTAGAACCTGGAGGGCAGTTAGCAATACGTTTTCCAAATAAGAAAAGCGAGGACAAAACTGCTACAGAACTGAAATCACAATTCCTAGAAGTGCTGGGCTGTGGTATGATCCACCCGAAAGTGCTTAAAGCTGCTGGGAAAGACCCCGCGGTCTACTCAGGGTTTGCTTGGGGGTTTGGAGTAGAAAGGATAATAATGATCAAACATGGTATTAGCGAAATTAGATACTTCCACTCCAATAATCTGGAGTTTATTAATCAATTTTCGAGCAAAAAATAAGATACATGTATATATCAAAAGCTTGGTTAAAAAAATACGTTGCAGAAATCGACACCGTCTCTGACGACGAACTTGTGCAAGGCATCACAAACTCGCTTGCAGAGGTGGAATCTGTGAAAAAAGTAGGGGAGGGATTATCCAAATTGGTTGTAGGGGAAGTAAAATCTGTAGAAAAACATAAGCAGGCAGATAAACTTAATGTCTGCCAAGTCTTTCTAGGGGAAACACTAGGGGGGAGACAAATAGTTTGTGGAGCACCAAATGTAGAAAAAGAGCAGAAAGTTGTAGTATGCCTACCTGGTGGAAGCGTTTATGATTCGACTACTGGTCGAATATTAGTAATCGGCCGCACAAAAATCCGCGGAGTTGAATCTAACGGAATGATCTGCTCTGAAAAAGAGCTAGGGATTTCGGACGAGCACGCTGGGATTATGGTGCTTGAAAACACTTACCACGCAGGGGAAGAAATAGACGCTCTCTTACGCGACACTATCTTAGAAATCGAAAACAAGTCCCTGACACATAGAGGGGATTGCTTCTCGCACCTAGGTATTGCTAGAGAAATTGCGGCAATTTTCGATCTGAACTTCGCTGAACCTGAAGAACTAACAGATCCTATTCAAACAGACACACTTGCATTCGAGATAAATATCGAAACAGAAAAGTGCTTGCAGTTTAATGCTCTTAGTATTAAGGGGGTAGAAGTCAAGCAATCCCCGTTTTGGCTTCGGTATGTGCTCACAAACATTGGAGTAAGACCCGTGAATAACATAGTCGATGTAAGCAACTACATTCTGCACGACCTAGGACAACCAGTTCATATCTACGACTACAGAAAAATTGCAGATAACAAGCTAGTTGTTCGTGAAGCGAGAAAAGGAGAGGAGTTTTCGGGGATAGATAATCAGAAGTATCAGACTCGAGGAGGGGAAATAGTAATTACAGATAGCAGCTCTGTGCAAGCTATAGGCGGTGTAATGGGATCAAAGAAATCTGAGGTAAAAGATAAAACTACAGATATTCTTATCGAGGTTGGAGAATTCGAGCAAACTGCAACGCTAAAAGCAGTTAGAACCCATGGGTTATACACAGACGCTAGCATCCGTTTTAGTAAAGGTATAGACCCAAAAATTCTAAAGAACGCACTGAGGCTAACTACGCAGTTTGTTGGTGATCTAGCTGGCGGAGATGTCGCGAGCGAAATTGTTTCTCTTAGCAAAAGTGAAGCTCAAGATCGGAGGATCAAATTTGATATGCAAACTATTAAAAGGGTAACTGGGATAAACATGGAAATTGCCCAAGTTCTAGACTACTTGGAGCGTCTAGAAATACAGATAGTTAACCGCAATGGGCTGAATCAAACAGATAGTATTGTAACTGCAGCAAAAGAAATTGAACTTATTATTCCTGCGAGAAGAAAAGATTTAGCCTTAGATGTAGACATTGTAGAAGAGATTGCAAGGTTATATGGGTACGAAAAGATTTCTCCTGTAGCGATTATCGGAGAGCTTCGCCCAAGCAAGCCTAACAAGATTTCGAGCGCCAAAGGATCTTTAAGAAGCCAATTTTTGCAAAGTGGCTTCCAGGAAGCGAGGAGTTATTCGTTTGTGGGGCAGGAGCTTGCAGACCTGCTAGGCTACAAACAGCGGCAGCTTCTAAAAATTGAAAACGCAATTTCTCCAGAGCTACGATATATTCGTCCTAGCTTACTACCTTCATTATTAGCTACTTTGTCTACGAATGCTGCCGATAATGGACTTAGAAAATATTTCGAAATTGGTAGGGTTGCAGGTGCGTATAAACAGATCCCTGCTGGAGGTGGGAAAGATATTCCATACCAGCCATATTCTTTGGGTATTATATCTCCAGCGCAGAATACTAACGCTGTCCTTGAGCAGCTAAGTCTGCGCTCGCTATTAAAAATTGCCCTTGGAGAAAAAATTCACTACTCCAAGCTTCCAGAAAACGGTTTTCTAGAGCTTCAAAGTGCACTGCATCCCAACAGATCTGCTGGTGTGTTTTTGAAAGACGAGCTAATTGGGGTAATAGGGGAGGTAAGTAGACAAATTAGTACGTCTAAAATAGGAGAAGAGGAAAGGCTTATCTTTGCCGAAATTGATCTAGAAAAATACCTAAAGACAGAATCTGCTGGCTGGGGAATCTTCGAACCTATATCGAAATTTCAAAAGGTATCTAGAGACATAAGTTTCTGGGCGGAAGCGCAGACAGATTTCGGCTCACTTTTAGACGAAGTTCGCGATAGCTTAGAAGCAGAAGAAGAGATCCAAGCTCGAGTGAGTGCGAAATATTCAGATTACTACATTCCTGAGTCGGAAGTGAATAGAGTTGGAATTACGATAAAAATTTCTGTCTCTCCTCAGGGGGATGAGATTCCTAGAGACAAACTAAATGAGGCATTAGACAGGGTAGGTCAGAGAATCTCAAAAAAATACCGGTTGGAGTTGAGGTAGGGCTACTACTCAACAACAACTGTTATCCTAGGGCTTGGATTACTTGTGAAACTTCCGGAAACAGCCCTTACCCATAGTTCGTAAGTTCCTGTTTGTGTTGGCGTCCAATTGCCGGTTGCAGAGCCACCACTTCCTGAAAGCCCCCCAACATCGCTAGCTGAGCCATCTTGTCTTTGAGCAAATAAACGCAAATTACTTAAGCTCCCTGTATAGTTTGCAACCACATTTGTAGTTGTATTCACAGGCTTTGTAGAGCCGTTAGATGGAGCCACTAGGGTGAGATCTGTATCTGCTCCGTTGATATCTATATTGATAGAAGTCTCGCCAGCCCTGCCATTAGAGTCTTTAGTCACCACTCTGAAGGTATATGTCCCAGAGGGGCTTCCAGCAGGGACATTTAACGTACCATTGAAGCTAGAACCAGATGTATTTCCAAGCTGTGTTTCCCCTAGGTAGAACTCGATACCAGTAACACTTGCTCCTCCTGTGGCATACCCATCGATACTTGCGCTGATCGTCCCAGTATAAGTAGATCCAGCTACGGGATTATTTATTTCAGCCCATGGATTCTCCCCATTTGGCGAGCGGTTAACAGTGCACATCTCTGTTGGAGCCCCGTTTCCTCCTTGTTTACCCTCCAGGTAGCGTTCCAGATCGTCTTGCAGCTCTGCAACTGGCATTCTCACAAAGTCGAACTCACGCTCGATAGCGTTCCCTGTCTGGATATCGATGGGCCTTGCAAGACGATCTTGCTGATCCCTACAAACCTGAACTGTTTGCTTAGCAAAATATGCTGGAGGTTTTTTTCCCTCTATAAAGTAGTCTGAGTTAGCAGAGCATACCTCTTGTTCTGTCCCATTAACTTCTACCTTCGAGCAAGACTGCCCAGTTGCGATCCCGCCAGGTCTTCTAAAAGGTGTTTTCGCACTGAAATGTTCGCTTTCGCCAACTCTTTCCATAAACACACGCACCCATGGCTCTGTATTGGTTGAGCCAAAAGCATTACCAGCCATACGGGAGTTGTCGTTGTTTCCGGACCAGCCTACAGTAACAAAGTCTGGTGAATAATTTACGAACCAGGTATCTCGATTATTTTCTGAGGTACCAGTCTTTCCAGCCATATCTCGGTTACTATTCCATTTTACTGGAGATTGCCCACCAGTCCTACCTCTAGGGTTCGTGATGTCATTTGTCATAAATGCAGCCCGCTCATCTAAAACCTGTTCTCCTTCGGGAGCGTCATCTCCTTCAAGATCGAAGATAACGTCGCCATTTTTGTCTTCTATTCTAAGAATTGGTTCGTATGGCACATATCTACCACCATTTGCTAATGTTGCAAAGCCGTTTGCATGCTCAACTCCATATACGTCTTGTGAGCCTAGTGCTGCAGATGGGCCGTATGTAGAAGGATCCAGATTAGTAGAGTAGCCCATTTCCCCTTTTACTTCTGCTAATCTCTCTGGTCCAACTGCCATTAAGCTGGCGATAGCGGGAATATTTCTAGAAAGAGAGATCATGTAACGAACATCATGAATACCGCTAAAGCGACCATCAGAGTTTTTAGGCTCATAATCGCCAACCTTAATTGGAATATCCGCTAACTGAGAACCAGGTCCAAGTACCCCCTCCTCGAAAGCCATATAATAGACCAAAGGCTTTATCGAAGATCCGGGCTGCTGGTCAGTAGTCAAAATATTTACCTGTGGGTCGAATTGGTCTCCTTGTGATATATCTAGCTCGCTACAGCCATCTAATTCACGA
>JBMCLZ010000010.1:0-12264 GCA_048615025.1 Candidatus Dojkabacteria bacterium
AGGAAGAGGGTATGGTTCTGGAAAAGGAGGACATACTGTAGGGAGAGGTCAGAAAGGACAAAAGTCTAGATCTGGATACAAGAAACCAAGACCTGGCTTCGAAGGAGGACAAATGCCACTTTCCAGGAGAATCCCTAAGCTAAAGGGTTTCAGAAGAGGTTTACTACAAAAGAAAGAGGACAAGCAAACTATTTCTCTCGTGGAACTAGTAAGGTACACAACAGACGAAAACAAATTAGTAAAATTGCTTGAACGCGCAGAAGATATAAAAATCGTTGCAGGGAAATCAGAAAAACAAACAAATGAGTTGATGCAAAATAAGAAACTCATTGAAGCGACTAAAAAGCTCGTAGAAGCTGGAGCAACAACATCATCTTCAATTGTGCTTAAATAGCAATGAAGCTACCACGCCCCAAACTATCGAAGTCTATTGCAAGAAAACTACTTGTAACAGTTGCAGTTTTGGTTGTTTATAGATTCATGGCAACTGTCCCAATACCTGGGGTAGATGCGCAAGCATTCCAAGATACTTTTGGTGATACACCATTTACAAATATTTACAGCCTAATATCGGGGGGGAGGCTAGACAAACCCACTATTGTTGCTATAGGAATCGCTCCGTATATTAATGCATCTATAATCATGCAGCTATTACAAACTGTAGTCCCCAAACTAGAAGAACTTAGAAAAGAAGGAGAGTCTGGAAGAAATAAGATCAACCAGTACACTAGACTCCTTACCGTTCCTCTTGCACTCATACAGTCGATAATGATCTACACGATCCTAACTAATCCTGAAATAACTGGTGGGGCAGTAGGAAACGTAATTCAGCCATTAACTGGTATAGAGTTAGTAACATTTGTAATAACCCTGACAACTGGAAGCATAATACTCATGTGGTTAGGAGAACTGATAACAGAACATGGTCTTGGAAATGGAGCGTCACTAATTATTACCTTTGGTATACTTGCTACCCTTCCTAGTTTAATTACATCTGACATCACTGGGCTAAATGCAGATTTTGAGCAGGTACGGGCGGGGAATTTAGATTTTCTTACTTCGAATAGTTTTCTCCTTTTTTATGTGATTCTAGCCATAGTGGTAGGAATGACTTTCATTATTGTCTACGGAAATGAGGCAATGAAAAAAATCCCAATCTTGCACGCGAGGAGATACCGAGGAGACGCGAGCTCAGGTGTAGAGAACTTCTTGCCAATAAGACTAAACCCTGCTGGGGTTATTCCTGTAATCTTTGCTCAAGCGATGCTTACATTTCCACAGATAATTAGTAGTTTTATTCTGAGTATTAGAGAAGCAGGAAGACTTTACGACTTTGCTCTCGACTTACAAAATTCCCCTATTTTCTTGTTTAATACTTGGGAGTATGTTGTCTTATTTGGGCTGATGACTTTTGGTTTCACTTATTTCTATACTTTCGTGATCGTAAAACCAGAAGAAATCGCAAAAAACCTGCAGAAAAGTGGCGCTTACATACCTGGTGTTAGACCAGGCACCGCGACCATCGATTATCTGAACCAGACAACAATTAGGCTTACGTTGTTTGGTGGTACTTTCTTAGCAGGTATATCTGTTGTACCCATAATTGTCTCAATTATCGAAGGATCTGGAACCTTAACAATTCTTTCTGGAATTGGCGGAACAAGTTTACTTATTATCGTTAGCGTCTTTATGGATAGCTATCGGAAAGCTCAAGCATTAAGTTCTTTTGAGAGTTACGATGAATTTAAATAAGTTTTGGAAAAGCGGCAGTTTTTGCTATAATTGCCTCTATTCGCGTATATGAAGCAGGAAAAAGGTGTGTTAAAATTACGCGGTGAAATAGTAGATACATTGCCCGGGTCTAACTTTAAAGTCGCAATTAAGCTAGAGGATAAAACCCACGAGCTTATAGGTTACATCTCGGGAAAAATGAGAATGTACTACATTAAATTGCAAAAAGGAGATCAGGTAGAGGTAGAAGTAAGCCCTACAGATTTAAACAAAGGACGTATTACTTATCGTTTAAATAAAAGATAAAGAAATGAAGGTCAAAGCTTCGGTAAAAAAAAGATGTGAATATTGCTACATTGTAAAACGTAGGAATAATAAGGGAAAGCAAAGTATGTACATTTACTGTAAACGTGATCCAAGACATAAACAAAAACAAGCATAAAACAAATGGCAGCTAGAGTGGCGGGGGTAGATCTCCCAGCAAATAAAAAAGTGAAAATCGGGTTAAGAAGCATATTTGGGGTCGGACCTCACTATGCAATGGAAATTCTAAGAGCTACAAACATTAACCCAGAAAAAAGGACTAGTGAACTTACCGATACAGAAGTAAACCAGATAAATGCAGTCATAGAGGCAAGCTACGAAGTAGAAGGTACACTGCGTCAAAAGATATTCAGAAATATTAAAAGACTTAAAGATATTCGCTCCTACAGAGGTCACAGACACAAAATCGGGATGCCTGTAAGGGGGCAGAATACCAGAACAAATGCTGTTACTAGAAAAGGAAAGAACATTGCAGTTGGCGGTCTTAAACGTAAACTAGAAAAGACATAAAGAATAAGCATGGCAAAAAAAGCAGTTAAACAAAACAAGACTAAAACAGGAAGAGTCAAAAAAGCAAAAAAGGTTAGTTCTCCAGTAGGGCATGCTTACGTTAGCTCAACCTACAACAACACGATAATCAGTGTCACAGATATAAATGGCGCAGTTATAGCTAACTCTAGTCCTGGAATAATAGGATATAAAGGCTCAAAGAAAAGTACAGCATATGCTGCAACGAAAGCTGGAGAAGACGCCGCCGAAAAAGCCCTAAAGTCTGGACTCAAAGAAATAAGAGTATTTGTTAAGGGCTTGGGCCAAGGGCGAAACGGTGGAGTTAAGGGTCTCCGCTCTGGAGGTCTAAAAATTACCGGAATTGTAGATATGACACCAATTCCTCATGGAGGTCCTACACCAAGGAAAGCTCCGAGAGGATCATAAATAACATAATTTAGAGGCACTAGCTAGTGGCAAGATATACAGGACCAAAAAGAAGATTAGAAAGGCGGGAAGGAACCTCGTTGTTCGGTAGTGAAAAATGGCAAAAAAGACCAAACCAACCAGGACAACACCCAATTTCTCGTGGTAGACCGAGTGAATACGCAGTGCAGTTTAGAGAAAAACAGAAGGTCAAAAGAATTTATGGAGTACTAGAGAGACAATTCCAGAGAATTGTAAGAGATGCTCTCGACTCAGAAGGTAACTCTGGAACAGCACTGTTGCAGTACCTTGAGCTAAGGCTAGATAATGTAGTTTATCGACTGGGTCTAGCTAAGACCAGGATGCAGGCAAGACAGTTTGTTAATCATGGGCATGTAGACGTGAATGGGGCGAAAGTAGACGTACCTTCATTTAGAGTTCGTGTTGGTGATAAAATCACTCTCAGAAAAAAAATTGTTAGTAGTGATGCAGCAAAAGCTAGAGAGGAAGAATTAGCAGAAGCTTTTGTGCCTGAATGGTTGGAATCTTCAAAAAATGGGGGTAAAGTAAAAGGAATACCAAAGCGCTCAGAGTTAGATCAATCAATCGAAGAAAGATTAATTATCGAGTTCTATTCGCGTAAGTTATAACTTAAATTATTTATATGCACTATGTTACAAACAGATTTGTTCTACCTAACAAAAGACTCTGAAACCAATAACGTTGGGACATTTAGTATCGGACCACTGCCACGTGGTTATGGATATACTGTTGCAAACGCACTAAGAAGAATACTACTCTCCTCTCTCAAAGGAGCAGCAATCACCTCGATTAAAATCGATGGAGTAGATCATGAGTATGCAACACTAGAAGGCGTTACTGACGATATCCTCACAATTTTACTAAGACTGAAAAAGGTCGTATTTAACTCAGATCTAGAAGGTGTCACAACACTAAATCTTGATGTAGAAAACAAATCTGAGAAAAGTAAGTCTGTTACTGCAGGCGACATTCAGATTTCAAGCAATCTAGAAATAGTAAACAAGGATTATGAAATTACAAGCCTTGCAAAAGGTGCCAAACTAAGTGCACAACTTACAGTAGAATCTGGCAGCGGATATAGAATGGCTGATCACTCCAAGCGAGAGGAAATCGGGGCAATGCCTGTGGACGCAATCTTTAGTCCAGTAGAAAATGTAGAGATAGAGATTGGCAATACCCGTGTAGGACACAGAACAGATTTCGACAAGATTACTATGCATGTGACTACAAATGGTTCCAAAACACCTAGTGATGCAATTAGAGAGGCAATTAGCATTTATCATGAGATAACAAGTAGGCTTCTAGAACTTGCTGGAGGAGAAATGAAGCAAAAGTCCGAAGAAACTGAAACTAAAACTGAAGCCTCAGAAGCAGAACAAGATAATGGAACTGGTGCCATTGCAGTAGATGAACTTAACTTCTCAACAAGACTAAAAAACGCTCTTACTAACTCGGCGATCACAGACTTAAGGGTTTTAGATGGGAAAACAAGAGAAGAATTACTAGAGATTAAGGGGATGGGAGAAAAATCAACAGAAGAGTTGATCGCTGCGATGAGAGATAATGATCTTACTGTATTAGAATAATTAGGTAAATGAAAATAAATGAGAAGTAGACCTAAGATCAAAAATTTTAACCGTACGACACCTCACAGAGAGGCTATGTTTTCGAATATGGCAAGTTCACTTGCCAAGCACGGGCATGTAACAACTACACTTCCCAAAGGGAAAGCGTTATTGAGCTACGTCCGAAAAAAGAATGTTTCGATTGGTGGGGCCCTAAAATTGGTGAGACTCCACAAAAGAAAAGGAGATAACGCGCAGATGGTTAAGGTTTATTCTGAGAGATACGAAAAAAAACTGAACCCTGAGCGAAAAACTAAGTCCGACAAATCTTCTAACGCTGAAGCAGATAAGGTTAAAAAGACAAGTAAAACTAAAAAAGAAAATGCAAAAACTGACAAAAAATAAACAATTAAATAATGAGCAAGCTGAAACTTGGTATCTAATAGATGCGAAGGGAGTTAGGCTCGGACAGCTAGCTTCTGAAGTAAGCAAATTACTCTTAGACAAAACCAATCCTGGGCAGACCGAGTACCAGACAAGTAATAACCATATTGTAATAACAAACACAGATCTTGTAGATTATCATTTCAAAAGAGAGAAGAATAAAATGTACTACAGGCACTCTGGCTACCCTGGAGGGTTCAAACAAAGAAATCTCGGAGAACAGATGAAATTAGATTCAAGAAAAGTTGTAGAGAATGCAATTTCAGGTATGCTGCCAAAAAACAAACTAAGAGATAGGTACATGACGCAGGTACGCATATATAAAGACGAATACCATAATCAAGAGGCTCAAAAGCCTAAAACAATTAAGATCAGTCGAAAAATGGATAATAAATAATGAAGGATAAATATTTCTACGGTCTAGGAAGAAGAAAAACCACATCTGCTACCGTACGTGTTTACAAGGGTAAGGGCGAGTCAGTAGTTAACGATAAGCTTGCTGCTGAAGTGTTTCCAGACAAGTATCAGCAGCATATCCTCTTGCAACCATTGCGCGTTCTAGGTCTAGAAAATAAATACTACTTTACCGCAAAAACGAATGGAGGCGGTACAACTGGCATGATTGGTGCAATTGCTTTGGCAATGTCACGAGCTCTAGTAGAAGAAGACGAGAGCAGAAAGCCAGAGCTAAAGAAGTATGGGCTCATGACTCGAGACGACCGCATGGTAGAGAGAAAAAAAACTGGCCTACGCAAAGCACGCAAGGCACCACAGTTCTCTAAGCGCTAATCGTTAGTACTGGGAAGATATACGTATACGTTTTCGACAGTAAACTCTCGTTTAGGGGTAAAATCTGCATCTAGGCCTTCGTGTTCTGCTATAACTCTGTTAAATATCCTCGCGTCATTAGAAAGGACATCTGACTTAGCTACAATTGCGGATTCTAAAGTCTGAGGGGGCACGGGAGAACCATACTCCACCTTCCCATGGTGAGCCAAAATAATATGGGACAGTATCAGATATTTTCTAGAATCAGAAAATCCAGGATATTCATCTAGCTCATTAGCAATCAGATCGTTTAGCAATTCTAGCCCTAAAACTATATGCCCTTTTAGCCGCCCTTGTGTAGTGTATAAAACCGAGAATCCATTAATTTGTAACTCAAGCATTTTCCCTGAGTCGTGTAAAAATATGCCAGCATATACTAGATCTTTATTTGCGCGAGGATAATGCGGGAGGATTGAACTGGCAATATCTAGCATCTCCAAAGTATGGTCTGATAATCCACCAAGATACTGGTGATGATTTCGCTGCGCAGCTGGCCATTTTAGAAACTTAAGTTTATACTTGTCCCAGAAGGACTGAATAATCTTTTTGAGCTCAGGGTCTGTTATTTTTGTTATGTATTTTTCCAGTCTTACTGCTACTTCATCCCTGGGAATTTCAGAGCTTGCCACAAAATCCGACAAGTTTGCTTCTGCTTCTGCCAACTCCTTTATTCGGTTCACCGTCAATTGTAACTCTCCCCTATATTCCCCAATAACAACGTCTAACTCGTAGATCTTGCCTGGCTCTGGATTTAGCCCAGAATGCTCTTGCACTTTTTCGCCCCAGACCTTTGCCTTGATTTGTCCAGTCTTATCTTGCAACACCAAGTCCCAGTAGGTATTTCCATTCTTGTCTTGTGCTTCTCGAAATTCACTTAAACCGAGTACCAAGCCTGTCATTGCGCCGCCAGAGCGTAGATCTTTTACAAATGTGTCTTTCATATTCTTAAGTTTACCATTAATCACAGCGTAGTATATCTATCGAGACATCTATACAAGGTCTAAGGTAAACATCTTTATAAAGCTCCCAAGTAATAAGATTTCCATATATGATACCGCGCCAGTGATTATTTAGCTGAATCATGTTTTGCAAGAGAAAGAATAAAATAATAGCTATTGTGACAGCATTTAAAAGTTTGAACTTACTCTTAGCAATAAGGGAAAAGAAGTAAGCAAAACCAATAGTGAAAATCGGGTATAAATCTGTGGCGCCGCGATAGCCAAAAGAAAAACCCAAAGATGGTGCCCACCAACTTGCATAGATGTAAAAGATCACTAGAACAATAGGCAAACTGTATGTAACAAGACGATCTTTCTGCCTAACTATTGAATAAATTATCCCAGCAACTGCTATCAGCAATAGAGGATGCCAAATAAACATACCATTATTGATATCTAGGAAAACTCTGTCGAATTGAGGCGCAAGGAAATCGAAAGACTCGTTGCCATAAGAGTATTTTAGTGGATCACCTGTGACAAGACCCCAGTATAATAGCATAGTCGAAACAAACGCAAGTCCCGTAACAAATCCAAGTAATAGAGATAGCGAGTACTCTCGAATAGAAATATTCTTTTTAAGCAGGCGCTCCGTAAGAGCGAGAAATGGGAGAATTGCAAAAACTATATGTGCATTCCTTATTATTACCAATAGTCCAACTAAGGCAGCTGCAACAAGCCACCATTTTCTAGAATAACTATCTATAAGATAGTTATCACAAACATATAGGAGCGCAGAAAACACCGCAAAGGCATAAATGTGACTATAAGTAGTGTCAAAAATAATGTAGTGAATAATATTTGTCCCAAACAAAAGCGTCGAAAGTGAGATATAACTTATGCTTTGACTTACAAATCTTTTCTCAATTAGTTTATGAATGAAATAAGAACCTATTCCGAAATATGATATTGCACTCAGAACCATAGCAAGCTGATAAATAAACGAATAGCCATCTGCTTCCCAAAAAGGAAGCAGATGAGCCAATAAATGCGCCGAGAGAAATAAAGGTAACATTAGAATCGCTGTACCAAAGGGATACTTGCTAAAATAGTTTCCATTTTCCAGCTCCCTTACCCCATCGAAAAAACCCCTTCCACCAAAATTTTCGCCATAGATTGAAACTAGTGTGTCTGAGTGCTCTAAATTTTGGTGGATGATTGTGCTTGGTAAATAAATATAGTGTCCGAACCCATCAGAGCGGATCGGTTTCCAACTGTCGTTGACTAGCGCCAACATCCCCGCCATCATTAGCAGAAGCAAAGCAGATAGGAAAAAAAACAAGATGAACTTATTTCTCCACAACATTGTGCGATTTTAACTCAACTGACGCTCAATTTCCATAAGCCTGTTGTACTTAGCAACACGCTCACCTCGAGTTGGTCCGACCTTTATAAACCTTCCATTTACTGCAACGGCAAGATCTACCATTGCCGTATCGTTGGTCTCCCCACCTCCACGATGAGAAGGTACATTTGTAAGACCGTGTTTTTTAGCTAATAGGCAGGTATCTACAGTTTCTGTTAAAGTACCTATCTGATTTAGTTTTATCAAAATCGAAGTAATTGCACCCATATTTATAGCTTTCTGCAACCTCTTTTGGTTCGTGACGGTAAGATCGTCGCCAATATGCTCTATATTATGTTTTTCACATACTTTGTTTAGCTCGACCCAATTTTCCCAATCGTCCTCGTTTAGACCGTCTTCTAACGAAATTATCGGATACTTTTCAAACCATGTTTCGTAGTATGCAATAAGTTCCTTTGCGTTAAGGCTTCTATTTTCGATTGCTAGCTCGTATTTGCCGTCTTTATAGAATTCACTAGCTGCGGCATCGATAGAAATACCAAGATCCTCTCCCATCTCGTAACCAGCTCTATTGGCGGCAGCAAGGATGTAATCGAAAGGAGACTCGTTCGTCTCGATCCCATTTGGAGCAAAAGCTCCTTCATTACCTACATTTGTAGAGAGTCCTTCTTCCCGTAGCACTTTTTTGAGCTCATGATAGGTTTCGAGACTCTTTCGAATATTCTCGCTTGGTCCTGCGTCTGAGATTCCAGAAATACAATACTCTTGTAGGTCTGTAGTGTTGTCTGCGTGTTTGCCCCCCTCGATTACAACTACCATCGGATTAGGTAGCTGGGCAAGCTCTGCTTGTGTGTCAAATGTGTCGATTATATGCTCATAAAGATCTTTTCCTTGCGAGCTGGCTTCTGCCTTAGCTATCGCCAAAGAAACAGCAAGTATTCCGTTTCCTCCAAGTCGACTTTTATTCTCTGTCCCATCTAACGAGATCATAAGTTCGTCTAGCTCTCTTTGACCTGCAGCATCTTTCCCCACCAACTCCGCAGCAACCTCGTCATTTAGCTTATCGATAACTTCTAAGACACCTTTCCCCCCATATCTTTCTTCATCTTGATCTACTAACACAGCTGCCTCGTGTGAACCTGCCGATGCACCATAAGGAACAGAAGCAATCCCAGTAGATCCATCTTTTAACTCTACCCCTACCTCTACTGTGGGATAACCTCCTGAAGCTAATATTTCATACGCCGAAATAGACTTGATCTTCATAAAATTTTGCTAAGAAATAAAATGCTATTCGTCTGTTAGATACTTTTCTAGCTTGACGTGTTCTTGTCCTTGCAAGTATTTCTTTATTGCTTTTATTAGCTCAGTTGGTTCTGCTTCAGATTTAAGTAGGTAGCCATTAGCACCAATAGCTAACGCCTTCTCGATTGCAAGATCTCCGCCGATATTGGTAAGCATCACAACTATGGGGTTACCATATTTAGCAGGATATTTTTTTAGCTCTGTTAAAACAGAGATGCCATCCATATCTGGCATTATTATGTCTAAAAGGATTAGGTCGAATGGCTTTTCTGCAAGTTTTGCGAGTGTATCACGTCCATTTTTAGATGTAGATATGTTGAACTCGTCGTCTAAGACATCCTGGTAGATTGTCCTTGCATCTTCTTCGTCTTCTGCCAGAAGTATTTGTGCATCCTTAGGATCTATTGGAAACTGCCTTTCTGTTACAGCATCTTGCTGCTGGGCTACAGGTTGTGCTGGGGCTGTCTGAGGCTGTGGCTCCTGAGGAACCACCTCCGCCTGCTGCTGTGTTGCTGAATCTGCCTGCTGCTGTGTTACTGAATCTGCCTGCTGCTGTGTTGCTGAATCTGCCTGTTGCTGTGTTACTGGATCTGCCTGCTGCTGTGTTACTGGATCCGCCTGTTGCTGTGTTACATTTTGTATCTGCGCCTCCCCTTCAGCTGGTTGGGGTTGAGCTTGCGTTACTTCTTGCTGCTGTTGATTAGGATCTTGTGGCGCAGATTGTTGCTGATTAGTTAGAGTGGGGTTCTTTTTCTCATCCATACTTCAGATTAGCAAAATCAACTAAAAAAGCGCAAATGTATTATCTAATCCAAATTGACTACCCCAGAAGATAAGATAAATAAGCCAATAAAAAACGAGAAATACCATAGTTATTGCAGAACCAATGCTAGTAAATACAAACTCGATGATCTGCCCTGGGGTTGCATGTTTAATAAGACTTGTGATTATGACCCACAAAGAAACGATAGTGTGAAACAAAAGCGCAACCAAATACGCCTCACGCCTGTCGCCGTGAAGGATAAGCATAATAAAAAATACCACCAATGGAGAAATAAATACCCTCAGCAATGCAACAACTAGTTGTTTCATGATTAGATAAATATTAGCATTAATTTAGATGCGTACAGATTATAAGATTAAGACATTCGATTACTTCGATAAGCAAATTACTGCTTATGAATTTGGAGATGGTGATATCCCTGTTCTTGCTCTACCAAGCTTTCCATTTTCTGGTTCATATTATCTAATTTTTTTGAAAAACTATTCAAAAGCCAACATCCGTCTCATAACCTTTGACATCCCAGGCTGGATAGGCAGAAGTGAGAATCTTTTTGATGAATACAACAGATTCAAGATTGATAAAGTGTGCTCTCTTAGTTTGCGAGTCCTAGAAGAATTTGGGATTGATCAAGCAAACATTATTGGCTATTCCTTAGGAGGAATGATTGGTCTGCGTCTAGCTGCTGAGAACCCTGCACGGTTCAAGAAATTGGTTCTGGTTTCTTCTGTATTTAATGGTGAATTAGTTGCGAAACATGGTCTCACAAGCAAACTGGGTAAGCTAATGTTAGATATGCAAGCGGGTTATCTAATTAGACAATTCATCTTAGCTCGATTCAACCCTGTTGCTAAGTTAATCGAAGCAGAAGGAACTTCTCAACTCATGATCCGCGAATACCGAGCCCTTCTAAAAAATCTCGATACTGAGGTTGTGCTGGATACGCTAAGAGAGCTATTCGATTCAGACTACACCCATTATCTGGATGAGATAAATTCAAGAGGTACAAAAGTTGCAGTGGTCAATTCCAAAGATGAACCAAAAATGTTCCGCAAACAAGCAGAGTTAATCAGGCGCAAACTTGATGGCGAGCATTCAATCTATCTGTCTGGGACTCATAACGATTTCATCTTAAAATCAGACTCTAAAGCAGTCGCAGATTTGATTGGATTTTTAATTAGTGACAAAGTTTGATATATGTTCCCTAACAAGCCCTTCAAAGTTTTCAAGTTCTAGACTCCACAATAAGGAGTGTCCGTAGCCATCAACACGAATTATAGACACATTTTTGACTATATGTTCTAAAATTGACTTTGAAAGAGGAAGATCAAGAAAATAATCTGGCTCAGAAAATATTGCGGTCACGGGACTACTGACACTATGCTTCATTTCACCATATTGTTCCCAATACTTCCCCACCCTTATGCCTTGCATAATGGCAAGATACCGACCATAAATATCTGTGATTCCTTTATAGTCGTCCATCACTGGATGATCTTTTCGACTAGCTAGCATTTTAGAATTATGCGAACCAATTCTTTTCGTAGCAATAATATATGAGACCCAATTATTTGGACGAGGTGCTACAAGAGGACAAAATAGTATTGCTGATGCAGTGCTAATTGAATGCTCCTGGAGGTATTTGAGAGTAAGGTTTCCCCCAAAAGAATTTGCTACAATTACCAAACTATTCCTCTTATCATTTATCACGTATGTGATAAATTCATCTATCAGGATATGCGATCTCTCATTATATTTGAAACTACCAGTAGAATCACCTATCTTTGGTCGATTGAAAGCATATACCCCCCCAAATCTGCTTAGGACGTCAATCTGATACAAGAGCTTCTGGAAAGATTCTCCAATTCCTGGTATCACGAGAAAATTTAGCTCTCCATCTCCAGTTGAGTAATACTCAATTTCTGCTTCAAAAGCTTTAGCTTTGTATTTTTTGCTTATAACAGGGTTTTTCATTTTTCTAGCCATTTCAATAGATAATCACCATGATCCTCAACCACCCTTTGCATC